>CATJWA010000206.1 GCA_949744025.1 uncultured Eubacteriales bacterium | reverse complement strand
CATGGGCACCCTGACGTCCTTTTCCAGCTTCACCCTGTAGGTCGGCTGCGTCTCCTCGCCCTTGATAATCTCGGGATAGCCGTCGAAAAGGCGGCCCATTACTTCCTCTCCGTAGGGAATTTTGACGGCCTGAGCGCGTTTTTTGCGCTGGACCACCAGGTCGTCGCTGTGATATATCTCCTGCCGGCTGCTATTACTGCACATTTAGTCCGCTCAACTCCTTTTTGAAA
Source organism: uncultured Eubacteriales bacterium (assembly GCA_949744025.1). Classification (GTDB taxonomy): domain Bacteria; phylum Bacillota; class Clostridia; order Oscillospirales; family Oscillospiraceae; genus JAMPGF01. The sequence goes on along the minus strand of CATJWA010000206.1, from coordinate 18,298 downwards.
ATCTGTTTTCCAATCATAAGCAATTGATTAAAAATTCGAGGCTGGCCAGCCCTTTTCCTGCTAAAAATATATCATATCGGTTTTTGAAAGCAAAATATCCATTCCGTATATCGGTATTACCCCTAATCATACCGGACTGCTGGTTTTGCCGTTTCTACATACATTAAAATGACATCACGGGGTTGGGGTGCTCTATTATGTTTTTTCTCTCATGGTTTTGTTTCCCGTATCTGATGTTTTCCGCATTTTCTGCTATTTGTTGCTTCCCGCGGCCATTTTCATTTTATCCTGATACGCTTGCGGCTCACTTCTCTCAAGCATCCTTGTATACGAACCGTTATGTCTTGCTGCTGAGTATGGTTCCCCGCCCAAATGCATCGGTTTTTTTATTTATCGTCGCTTTTCTTTTGTTACCACGTAAAAAACGTTTTTCCTTACCGTCAGGTCCGGCGGCTCTATAACGCTAACTACATTAAATTGCCCCCCTGAAACGCCGCCAAAGGACGTTTCAGGGGGGCTTCCGTAATATTAGTGGTATGGGGATACTGTTTTTGCCATTATGCGGTGGTCTTGGGGTTAATGTAGAGCTCTGCAAACCGCTGGAAGATCGCCGCGCCCTCTACGCGCAGGACTGGAGAATCAGGCGCAAGGCTATCAGCTCCGCGTCCCACGATGATGCCCTCAGACACTGCCCAGCTCATGGCCTCCACGGCATAGCCGCTTACCTTATCCGCATCGGCGAATACGCTCAGGTCAGCTCTTTTGCTAACATCAAAGCCATTTTTCACGGCATAACGGTACAGCATGGCAACAAGCTGCTCGCGGGTCACGTTATCGTCCGGCCTGAAGCTGCCGTTGTCAAAGCCCACCGCGACTCCGTTGGCGTTGGCCCAGGTGATGGCTTCCGAGAACCACTTGCCGTCATCCACATCGTCAAAGAGCTTTTCAAATATAACATCCGGTTCTTTTTCCATGCGGTAGAATATCATGGCCATCATGCCCCGCGTGGTATTGGTTTCCACACCGAACAGATTGTCACTGGTGCCGCGCATGAAGTTATTGCTCCAGACGTAGGCCACTGCCTCGCGGTACCAATCGCCGTCCTTCACATCCTCAAACGGCAGAGGCAGCTCGGCCAGAGGCACCTCAGGGTCCTCGATCTCCACAGTGGGCGGTGTCGGCGTCGGAGTCGGGTCGTCATACGTGTCGCTTCCCACATAGGTCCAGCGGGCATACAGGGTCAGGCTGGCGGTTATTGGGGTTTCAGCCGTAATCTGCTCGCCGCCTCTGTCGCTGGTAAACCAGCCTCGGAAAGCGTAGCCGGACCGTCTGGGATTGACAGGCATATTTTCGCCCAGAGACTCTCCGTGCTTCACCGTGATTGTCTGTTCGCCCACGGTGACGGTGTAGGTATTCTGTTCCCACTGCGTGGTAATGGTCATATCGCCATTGACCTGAGTCTCAGCGGTAACCTCGTTGCCCTGAGCGTCGGTCCAGCCCTTGAAGGTGTAGCCTTCGCGGGTGGGCTCTCCGGTCAGGAGGCCGGCCAAGGTGCTGCCATGCTCGATTTCATGCGCCTGGCCGTCAACGGTGACAGTATAAGTATTGATGTCCCACCCGGACTCAACGGTCATATCGCCGGTGACAACGGTTTCAGAGTCAACCTTGACGCCGTTGCTGAACCAGCCGCTGAAAACATGGCCCTCTTTGGTGGGATTTGCGGGCAATATATCGCCCAGCTTCCCGCCGTAATCAATCGTATACGCCTCGCCGTCAATGGTGACGGTGCAGCTGTTTGCGGTATAGCTTCCGGTAACGGTGACGTCTCCGGCAGGCATGGTTTCAGGCTCACCGGTCCACCCCGCAAAGCTGTGGCCTGCCTTATCCGGGGCAGTGAAAGGCTCAACCGTGCTGCCATAAGCATACTCCGCAGTTTTAACGGTCTCACCGTCGATGACATAGGTTACGGTATAGGTATTGACCGTCCATTTCGCGGTTACTGTCATATTGCCGTTGACAACGGTCTCAGCGGTAACCTTGGTTTCGCCGGCAAACCAGCCGCCGAAGGTGTGGCCCTCACGGGTGGGATTCTCCTCGGGCAGAACGCCGATTAATGTGTCGCCATAATTGACCGTGTACTCTTTGCCGTCGACTGTGACGGTATAGCTGTTCGCGGTATAGCTGCCGGTAACAGTGACATCCTCGGCAGGCATGGTCTTGGGCTCATTGGTCCAGCCCGCAAAGGTGTGGCCTGCCTTATCCGGGGCAGCGAAAGGCGCAACCTCGCTGCCATAAGCATACTCCGCAGTGTTGACGGTCTCACCGTCGATGACATAGGTCACGGTGTAGGTATTGACCGTCCATTTCGCGGTTACTGTCATGTCGCCGTTGACAACGGTCTCAGGAGTAACCTCGGTTTCACCCATGAACCAGCCGCCGAAGGTGTGGCCCTCACGGTCAGCGGTGGGCAGGCTGCCGACAGCTTCGCCGTGATCCACGGTAACAGTGGCCCCGCCGTTGAGCGTACCGCCGTCAGGCTCGAAGGTGACAGTGTGGGAGACCTTGCCGGCTGTAAAGACGGCTCCGGAGTCGTTTCCGGCGGGGATCGGGGTATAGTACTTACCCGTCTCCACCATGTTGCCCTCTTCATCATACCAGAAACTCGCAACGCCGTCTTTAACAGGCTCGAACAGGTATCCGGTATAAAGAGTGGACAAGGTTGTGTCATGGCCGTTCAAGTTAGCCACGTAGTACGTGCCGTTGATGGTGGCCAGAGAATCCCTCAGCTGCTCCAATGCCTGTATGTCAGCTACGTATACGACCATCTGTTTGCTCAGCGTCTCCTTAAAAGCATCCGCACTGATCGTGGGAGTGCCCAGGAAGCGCAGGTTGCCCAGCTGGCTGCCAAAGACGTTGGTGCCGTTGATGTCAGTCACGCTGGCTGGGATGGTCAGGGACCGCACCTTCGCGTTGTTGAACGCCCGCTCATGAATCGTCGTCAGGGTTTCGGGGAGGGAGAACTCAATCGTGCCGGTGCTGTAAGTGCCGCTCGCACCAAAAGCTTTCACACCGATCTCCGTTGCCCCCAGAATGGTCACCTTATTCAGGCGCTCACAGGCATAGAAAGCCATTTGAGGGATGACTTTCACGCCCTCGGGCACGGTGATCTCCGTCAGATTGGAGAAAGCAAAGGCACTCTCTCCCAACTCTGTCAGGGTGCTGGGCAGCTCAGGAACAAACTTGGCCGGGGTATCTGGGTTTCCTCCGAAGCCCTTTTTATACGCCTGCCCCGCTCCATAGAACGCGCACACTCCGATGCTGGTGACGCCCTCGGGGATGGTAATCTCCGGCATCTTGACATACCTGAACGCATCCCGTCCTATGGTCGTCAAAGTTGTGGGAAGCTCGATGCCGTCGGAGAGGCGGCCGCTGCCACTGGAAGTATTATAGAATGCGCAATCTCCGATGGTGGTCACGCCGTCGTAGACCTTCGCCCACTTGATGTTGCTTGCCAGAGACTGATAGGGGCGCAGGTGGCCATTGGGGTAAATGTCGGCATAGCTCGGGCTGGTGTACATATCCCACATCGGTCCGGTGCCTGAGATGTGCATACGGGTGTAAGTCGTCTTTGCAGTAGAGCTGGCATCCTTGACCAGCGCGTAATACACATCGTCGCCGCACTGGCCGGAGCCGATAAGCTCCTCGGCTTCTTCGCCGTTGGGCATCACGACGCTCATGCCCTCGATGGCCGCGACCTCGCCGTCGGTCTCGCCCAGAGCCAGCTCGCCGGCCTTGCCGGCGGGAACGCGGAGCTCCTTCACGCCCATGGGTACGGTGAAGGTAAGGACGTCATTCATATAGACCATGCCGCCCGCGGGAATGGTGTAGACACCGTCCTCGGCCACAATATCCTTGTCGCCGGCATCGGTCACGCGGATGCTCTCGGGCGTGGGCTCCTCGTCCTGGGTCAGGGTCCAGCCCTCGCCCAGAACCTCGGCGACAGTGAACTCCTTATACAAGATATCCACATCGCCTGCATAACCGGAATTGTCGTTGGGCTCGTAAATCACGGCGAAGCGGTCTTGCTCGCTGCCCTTTGCGCCGAACTGGGTCAGACAGGAGTAGCAGAACCGTCCCTCTTTATAGGTATAAGGCTGCTCGCCCAGCCATGTAACTACATTGTCCTCGCCAATGTAACCAATGCGCAGCGAGCCGTTGGAGCGCCTGTTCGCATCCCATGTCCCGCCGGGATAACTTCCGGTCCCTTTGGGATAGGAAATCATAACCACGTTCTCATAGCTATCGCCATTGGGGGATTTCAATGTGCCCGTCACATTGATGACAGAGAACATGCAGTTGCTGCCATAAACCAGCGCGTCGTCCTGCTGAGTGGGGCCCCAAGTCTTACCATCGTCGGTGCTGTCGGCATAAGTAATTCTTTCAATGCTATTTCTGGAGTACATACGCAGGGTGCCGTCGGGCAGAGTGATGATCTGGGATTCGCTGGTCTTACCGCCAGCAACAAGGTTGCTGCGGCTGCCACGCTCCCAAGTCTCGCCGCCGTCGTCGGAGTAGATGACACTGGCCAGCTCGTTGCCGGTGGCGTTGTCATACATCGGGAAGATAATGCGACCGTTTTCGGTCACCGTGCCTCGGCCCGGACACACGCCGTAGAAGGGCTGGGTCTGCCCAGCATATCTGGTGTTGGGGAATATGGGGTCATCCCACACCAGACCGTCGTCGGTCACTTCCGCGCTGCGCAGCATGATGAAGCAGGTGGGGAACACCTTCCACGCAGACTGCTTGTAGAACAGGTTGGTCTGGACCTTCAGCTCAGACCCCTCCTGCTTGCACCACTCCTGGGTCACGGTGTCGCCGTCCACATTATACAGGTTCATGAACGCATCCACGGCGTAGCCGCTCTCGGCGTCATTGGCGGACGCTTTGATGGCGTACAGGGTCTTGCCCTCAAAGGTAACGCTCGCGGGCTCGTTGTCCACATAGTAGGTATACAGGCTGGTATTACCGGGAGCTTTCACACCCACACACCCGGGGGCGTGGGCCACCAGAATACGGTTCTGGCTGTCAAAGCCGGTGCTGCCGCCGGTGGACTTGCCGTCAGCCGCCGTCACGTCGATGGCCATCCAGACCTTCTCGGTGGCGGGGTCCTGCACCAGGATGGGGTCAATAAACGCCGCGCTGAGAGGCTTGCCCTGAACTGTGTTGGCATGATCGCCGAAGTAGTTGATGACCTCCCAGTCCCAGGTCGCGCCGTTGTCCCTGGATACGGAGACGATGGTGTCCAGATTGGCGGGGGTGTCGTTCCAGCCCGCCCAGCGCACGTCCGCCGCCGCCACTATCCAGCCGTTGTCCAAGGTAATCATGGCGGGGATGCGGTACATCTGGGTGCCCACGTCATCGGTGGAGAAGGGCTCACCATCCGTCTTGCCTCTGAACTCGGTCTGGGCGCTTTCCAGATTTGAATAATCCTCGGGCTCCAGAGCGGTCCAGATGTAGTACGCGCCCTCGGTGTCGGTGGGATTAATGTAGAACGTGGTCGCCTCGTCCTTGAAAAGCCGGTTGTTTCCGGAGGCTTCCAGGCTCAGGTACTTGGTCGGGGCGGAGTAGGGGCTGATGGTGAAGCCGTTGGTCTCATCGCCCGACTGTGTAAAGACGAACAGGTGGGCCGGGACGTTGTTTCCGCAGGTCACGCTGACCGAGCTGCACTGGTTGGTCGCGGGGTCGCTGTAGTGCATCACGGCCTGGCGGCCGGTGTTGCCGGTGTCAAAGTTGATGACATAGTTTCCGGCTGTGATGCCGCCGGTGGCCAGCGTAGTCGTGCTGCTGCTGTCGGCGCCCGAGGCAGTGTACAGCTGGATTTTAGTGGTGTCGCCGGCGGTGCCGCTGACATCCCAGTAACGGCTGTTGCTGGTGCCGCCAGTGAAAGCAAGATACTGCACGGTCTTGCCGTCCTCTATGGCCTGTTCCGGGGTGTAGCCGTCAAATTCCGGCTCCGCCTCGGTCTCCCACCAGATGTAGTAGGAGCCCTCCTGTCCCTCGACGGGGGTGACGCCGTAATTGCTGCCCGTGGCGTCGAAGAGGAAGTGAGGTCGAGTGTTAACTGTTGTGGTCTTGGTGGTCAGGTAGTTGGAGCCGTTGGAAATCTTGTAGGTTCCGTCCTCCTGCACCGTGAAGGTGAACAGGTGTTCCATGCACTTCACCGTATTTGTGCTCCCTGCTCCACACTGGTTGGTATTGGGAGCACTTATATGCATGTCGCACTTGCCATTATTGGTGAAGTTTGCGCCTCGGATTATATACTGGTTACCACTGGTTATGGAACCGGTCAACGCAATCGAGGTACCGGTAGTAATTCCCTCCGTGACGGCGGGGGCAAGGAGCTCAACGGTTTTGCGCTCGTTGACGCTGCCTACCCAGCCGTTTCCTCCGGTGGGGATACCTGTTAGATAATGCACATCGGTGGTATCATCCGCGATGGCATCGTCCAGGGTGCGGGGCGGCGTGGTCTCGGTCTGTACCTCGGTCCGCTTGAAGAAACGGAGGGAAGCCGCTTCTTCTCCCGCATAGATGTTGCCTAACCCCTGGCCTCCAATATTATCCGAATTATATGCTAAAGCGTAAGCGCCATCCTGTCTGATGGTATAGGTCCCGTCCTCTGCCTGCTCAATCTGGAGGGTCACAGCGTCCGCAGAAGTGTTGATGTTCTTGACAGAAGTTTCGCTCAAGTCCAGATAGCGGCCGCTGTCCACGCTCCGGACCGTATAGCCGTTACCTGCTTCGGCGATAACCCAAAGCTGCCTTGATGCGTCAAAACTGCTATTCAGAGGCAGTTTGTTGTCTGTCAGATCAGTATTGGGATCCTTGGACTGTACTTTGTCGGTCTTACCGGTACCGCTGTGGTAGAGGATGCGATTGTTAGTGTTTCCCTCCACATTTGTATAAATCGCGTAAATCGCACCGCTGTCCACGCCATCGGTATCCAGCACATACTCATAGTCGCCGTCCTCCAGTTCGACGACCGCCAATTTTGTAAGCTCCTGAGCAGCCTGCTCTTCCTCTGCCGCCCCTTCTTCCTGAGCATTGTCAGGCGGTAAAGCATCGCTTTCGGGCTCATCGGCCGCAGGTTCGTCAGCCGCAGGCTCATCGGCCGCGGGTTCGTCGGCTGTGGGTTCGTCAGTCGTGGGCTCATCGACCTTGGGCTCGTCGGTCGTGGGTTCATTGGCCGCGGGCTCGTCGGTCGTGGGCTCGTCGACCGTGGGCTCGTCGGTCGTGGGTTCATTGGCCGCGGGCTCGTCAGTCGCGGGCTCGTCGGTCGTGGGCTCGTCGACCGCGGGTTCGTCAGTCGTGGGCTCGTCGACCGCGGGCTCATCGGTCGCGGGCTCGTCGACCGCGGGCTCATCGGTCGCGGGTTCATCGGTCGTGGGTTCATCGGTCGTGGGCTCGTCAGTCGTGGGTTCATCGACCGTGGGCTCGTCGGCCACAGGTTCGTCTATAGTTCCCCCGGTCACCTGCTCCGTGACCTCGAGCTCCTCGTTTTCTGATGCCAGCGCTGTCAGCGACAGCAGGTTCAAACTCATCATTAGAACAAGCAAAAGCGCCAGCCCACGTTTTCCCATGTTCCTCCAGCATCTCATAAGCATTCTTCCCTTTCTGTCAAAATCAATGGCTTCCAATCACTCGCTTCTCTTTCGGTAAGGGCTCATTCTGGATCCATCGGATCCAGAATGAAGGGGATATCCCCTTCACTTTTCATCTTTCCCATCCGGCGGTCAACCCTCTACGTCTCCCCACCGCTCCGCTGAAAAAGCGGCTGAAACGGACCGCAAAGCTGCCCCGTCTCCTGTGTACGGCAGCTTCTCTATACCCCTCCCCCCTTCAAAAAAATTCTCGGGCATTACTCCAATCATCAATGCAAATTATCCTATTTACAGTATAGCATGATTTTATTAAATTGCAACAAATCTTTCTTGTTGGCCGCTTTATTTTTCTAAAATAATAGACAAAAAGTATACAGCATTTTTTCCATATTTTCCAATGGAATGCAAAATATGTTATTTTTTTATTAAACTTCACCATATTGAGATACAGTAAGCCGCGTTTATCCGGCTTAATCAGCCCATTTTCAAACCCATTATTTTTATGGACAACGGCTACACCGGTACTAATTTCAGCTTTACTGGTGAGGTTGATTTCACACCCGAGTTCGGCAGATTTGCGTAAAAGAACAAGCGCATGACGCCGGAGCGTCATGCGCTTGTCAGGTAAGATTGCAATACTTTGCCGTCTGGGCAGGCTGTCTTTTACTTTTTTATATTCTTGCCACTCCGCTTTTTCTCGCGGCTTCGGCTACGGCTTCGGCCACGGCCCCCGCCACGCGCGGGTCAAAAGCCTTGGGAATAATGTAGTCCTCATTCAGCTCCCCGTCAGAGATAAGACCCGCGAGTGCTCGGGAGGCGGCTATCTTCATCTCCTCGTTTATATCGCTCGCGCGCACGTCGAACGCTCCACGAAACACGCCCGGAAAAGCCAGCACATTGTTAATCTGGTTCGGAAAATCGCTGCGTCCGGTAGAGACGACGCGGGCGCCTCCCGCCTTCGCCTCGTCCGGGAAAATTTCCGGTGTAGGATTGGCGCAGGCAAACACAACAGCGTCCTTTGCCATAGTCCTTACCATTTCCGTTGTCAGCACGCCCGGCGAGGACACGCCGATGAACACGTCCGCCCCCTTCACAAGCTCGGAGAGCGGTCCACGGCGTTTTTCAAGATTGGTGAGCTTTGCCATCTCGCATTTTATACCGTTCATGCCCTGCTCGCGTCCGTCATATATCGCGCCGGTGCGGTCGCACAGGGACACGTCGGCAAAGCCATCGCTAAGCAGCAGGCGGCAGATTGATATAGCCGCCGCTCCCGCGCCGTTTATCACCACGCGAACGTTTTCTTTTTTCTTTCCCACGACCTTCAGCGCGTTTGTCAACCCCGCGAGGGTGATTATAGCGGTGCCGTGCTGGTCGTCGTGGAAAATGGGAATGTCGCAGCACTCCTTAAGCCTGCGCTCAATTTCAAAGCAGCGCGGCGCGGAGATATCCTCAAGGTTCACTCCGCCAAAGCTGCCGGAGATGAGCTGCACAGTGCGTACAATCTCGTCAACGTCGTGGCTTTTTATGCACAAAGGGAAAGCGTCCACTCCTCCGAATGCCTTAAACAGCACACATTTGCCCTCCATAACCGGCATACCCGCCTCGGGGCCAATGTCTCCCAGCCCCAGCACCGCGCTGCCGTCCGTGACCACCAGGCACATGTTCCAGCGCCGCGTGAGCTCATAGGACTTGCTGATATCCTTCTGAATCTCCAGACACGGCTGCGCCACTCCCGGCGTGTAAGCCAGCGACAAATCCCGCGCATTCCCCACCGGCACCGTGCTCACAACCTCAATTTTCCCCTTTTTCCCGTAATGCAGCTCCAGGCTTTCTTCCGCAATAGTCATAGTAAGATTTTTCCTCTCTGTAAAATTTCGCGCCCGCGTCGCAGACTTTTCGCAGCGAAGCCCGCGAAAAAAGTTCAAATCATTTTTCCGAGGACATGTGCCTCGGAAAAATTCCCCTGGCGCAGCGCTCGTCGGCTTGCCTTCCACCGCCTGCGGCGGAAGGCAACAAAGGCGCGAAGCGGAGCGCCGTCAGCCATCGCGCCGGAGGCGCGGGGCGTCCTCTACCTCAGTTTCTCAAATTGGAAGCCGCAAAGCGGATTCCAATTTGAATCCTCGAATGAGAGGCCGCCTTTGGCGGCCTCTCATTCGACATACACCGCCGTTCCGCTCGCCGTGACCATTAGCATACCGTTGCTCGAGCCGAGCACCTCGTAGTCCAAATCCACGCCGACAACGGCGTTGGCGCCCAAGGACTCGGCACGGCCGGCCATTTCCCGCAGGGCGGCCTCGCGCGCGTTTATCAGCTCGTCCTCATAGGAGTTTGAACGGCCGCCGAAAAAGTCGGTTATGCTCGCGGCAAAGTCTCTGACGAAATTCACACCGGATACGACCTCTCCGAACACAATTCCGTAATACTCAAGTATCCTCTTGCCCTCAACCGAGTTTGTGGTAGTTATAATCATAGTTTGAAGCCTCCATAGTTTGGTATGCCTCTATATTACAACCGCCGCGCTGCACTCGTCAACAAAAAAGCGTCGGGCACGGGGCTTCACAGCTCGCATTCCGTGAATTTTCCGTTTTTTATGATAAGCTGACCCGAGAAGCCCGCTCCACGCGCCAGCTCCGCAGCCGCGGCATATCCAAAACTGAGCTTAGTCCGGTCGTGGCAATCGCCGGTAATCATTATCGGGCAGCGGCGCGCGCGTATTTCCCGCAGCAGGCGCGGCGAGGGGTAAGGCTCGGAACGGTATCCGCGCGCCATTGCTCCGGTGTTTATTTCAAACACGGGCCGTTTGCTCCCCGCGCACAGCCGGTCGAGCGCATCCGCCACCGCGCGTATGTACTGGGGGTGTGTCTCGTCCAGCAGGGGGTCCAGCTCGTCAAACTTGCGTATGAGGTCAAAATGGCCGACGATGTCCGCGCCGGTGCGCTCCAGCACCCCGCCCACAAGTGCGAAGTAGTCCCGAGCATAGGCATAGACGTCGCCGCCATATTTTTCAATGTTTTCCCGCGTACGCTCCGGCGACCAGTCCACGCACAGGTATTCCCCGTCATGGAGCACGTAGTGCACCGAGCCGATAGCATAGTCGTATTCCGGAGGCACACAGCCCGAGAAATAATCCTGCTCTACGCCGCAGTAAAGCTCCATGCGCCCGGCATATTCTTTTTTTAGACGGGCAATTTCCGCACGGTAGACCGCGGAGGCAGACTCGCTCATGCCGCAGGGATCAAAGTCCGTGAAGCTGTGGCCCGTGAAGCCAAGAGCCTCAAAGCCCAGTTCAAGGGCTCGCGCGCACATTTCCGCGGGAGTGTCCTTTCCGTCGCAGAAGGTGCTGTGCGTGTGAAAATCAGCTTTCATACTGTTCCCCTTGGCTACTTTTTCTCACCGGAAAAAGCAGCCGTCATTTTTTCCTGTTTTACCTTGTGGTCAATGACGTGGCGGCTTCTCAGCTCAGCGCGGATGTCGTCAAGGCTTATTCCCATCTCCAGGAGCATCACCATCACGTGATACGTCAAATCCGCAACCTCATAGATTGTCTCGGCACGGTCGTTGTCCTTGGCGGCGATGATGACCTCGGTGCACTCCTCGCCGACCTTTTTGAGAATCTTGTCTATGCCCTTTTCAAACAGATAGCTGGTGTAAGAGCCCTCTTTCTTTTCTCTTTTTCGCCCTGCTATCAGCTCCATGAGAGCGTCAAGGTCAAAGGCATGGTTATTCTCCGAGACAAACACCGCGTCGTTAAAGCAGCTATCCGTTCCCGTGTGGCAGGCTGGGCCGTCCCTGTTTACAAGTACCGTGAGCGCGTCGCGGTCGCAGTCCGCGGTTATGGACACGATGTGCTGATAATTGCCCGAGGTCTCGCCCTTGAGCCAGAGCTCCTGCCGCGAGCGGCTGTAAAAGCAGCACAGCTCCCGCTCCATGGATATTTTCAGGCTCTCTCGGCTCATGTAAGCTAAGGTCAGGACCTTTTTCGTGTCCGCGTCCACGACTACAGCGGGTATGAGGCCCTTTTCGTCAAATTTCAAGTCGTCCATGTTCAGCATATATTTACCTTCTTACAATAATTCCGTTTTCGTCCAGCGCCCTTTTAAGCTCCGCGATGCTCACCTCGCCGAAGTGGAAGATTGAGGCGGCAAGGCCCGCGTCCACCTCGGGAATTTCGCGAAAGAGCTCCACAAAATGCGCGATTGAACCCGCGCCGCCGGAGGCCACCACAGGCACCTTTACCGCCGCACACACCGCGCGCAGCAGCTCAATGTCAAAGCCGCCCTTTACTCCGTCGGTGTCGATGGAGTTGACAACCACCTCGCCCGCGCCCAAATCCACGCCGCGGCGTATCCAGTCTATGGCCTCGCGCCCCGTGTCCTCACGCCCGCCGCGGGCGTAGACGTGAAACTGCCCGTCCACGCGCTTTATGTCGCACGAGAGCACCACGCACTGGCTGCCATACCTTTTCGCCGCCTCGCCTATCAGCTCCGGCCGGCGCAGGGCTCCGGAGTTGACGCTGACCTTGTCCGCGCCGCAGGAGAGCACGCGCTCAAAGTCCGCCACGGAGTTTATCCCGCCGCCGACGGTCAGGGGAATGAAGATGGTGGAGGCCACCTCCGTGAGTATGTCCGTAAAGAGCGCCCTGTCCTCGGCCGAGGCGGTGATATCGTAGAACACCAGCTCGTCCGCACCGTTCTCGCTGTAGTACCGCCCGAGCTCCACGGGGGAGGACACGTCGGCCAATCCGGTGAAGTTCACGCCCTTGACCACCCTGCCGTTTCGCACGTCGAGGCAGGGAATTATTCTCTTTGTTATCATCGGCACACCTCTATCGCCCCGGCAAGGTCAATCCCGCCGGTGTATATCGCCCTGCCGAGTATTGCGCCGTAAAGCCCCATGTCGCGCAGAGCCTTCACGTCGTCTATCGTGGACACGCCGCCGGAGGCGATTATGTCAATGTCAAATTTCTCCGTCAGCTCCCTGTAAAGCAAGCGGTTTGTGCCCTGCATGGCGCCGTCCCTTGATATGTCGGTGCAGATGATGGTTTTGACGCCCATGCCGCACAGCTCTGTGCAGAAGTCCTGCGCGCGCTTTTCGCTCAGCTCGCGCCAGCCCCTGACCGCCACGCGCCCGTCGCGTATGTCCACGCCCACGGCCACGCGCTCGCCGTACTCTTTCAGCAGCGAGGCCAGAAGCGCCCTGTCGCTGACCGCGGCGGTGCCGAGGATAACGCGGAAAACGCCCGCTTCGAGGTATTTTTCGACGGTTTCCACGCTGCGTATCCCGCCGCCGACCTCGGCGCGCAGCCCTGTCTCGCGCACTATGCGCGCTATGAGCTCAAAGTTCGGCGTGCCGCCGTCTCGCGCGCCCTCGAGGTCCACGAGGTGGATGTTTGCCGCACCCGCCTTTTTAAAAGTCTCCGCCACTACGGCTGGATCGGCGCTGTAGACGGTCTTTTTCTCGTAATCGCCCCTGAGCAGGCGCACAACCTGCCCCTCATACAAATCTATCGCTGGGAAAATTTCCATATTTCTGACCGCCCTTTCCTTACAGCTCACAGAAAGCCTTCAAAATGTTCAGTCCCACCATGCCGCTCTTTTCGGGGTGAAACTGGCAGCCATACACGTTGCCGCTCGCCACCGCAGCGGTAACGTCCACGCCGTACTCCGCCGATGCGGCGAGGGAAGCGCCGCAGCCCACGGCGTGGTATGAATGCACAAAGTAAACACAGTCGCCCTCGCGGATGTACTTTAATATGGGGCAGTCCGGCATTGTGATATTCAGCGCGTTCCAGCCAATCTGAGGTATTTTGTATGCGTCCGGAAGCACCTCGGCGAGCGGACGCACCGTGCCGGGCAGCAGTCCCAGACCTGCATGCTCTCCGAACTCAAGGCTTTTCTCAAACAAAAGCTGCATCCCAAGGCATATACCCAGCAGCGGCTTGCCCCGCCGCGCCTCGTCTGTCACCACCGCGTCCAGTCCCCGCTCCCGCAGCTTTTTGGCCGCGTCGCCGAAGGCGCCGACGCCGGGGAGGATTATTCTGTCCGCGCGGCGGATTTCCTCCGCCTCGCCCGTCACTGTCACGTCCGCTCCGACGAAGCGCAGCGAGCTTTTCAGGGAAAACAGGTTCCCCACTCCGTAATCAACTATAGCTGTCATAGTACCCCCTTTGTCGAGGGCACTTCGTCCGCCGCGTCGGGGTCAAGCGAAACGGCCTGACGCAGCGCGCGGCCCAGAGCCTTGAACGCGGCCTCGATTATGTGGTGGGCGTTCTTGCCGGATATCCGGCGCAGGTGCAGCGTCAGACGCGCGCAGCGGGCGAGGGCAAGGAAAAATTCCTCCGCCAGCTCCGTGTCGAAGTCCCCAACCTTCTGGGCGGGAATCTCCAGCGCGTAAGTAAGGTGCGCACGGCCCGACAGGTCCAGCGCGCAGAGCACCAGCGTCTCATCCATGGGCAAAAGCATACTTCCGTAGCGGTTTATGCCGCGCTTGCCGCCGAGCGCGGCGTCCAGCGCCGTGCCCAGAGCGATGCCGACGTCCTCGACCGTGTGGTGGTAGTCCACCTGCGTGTCGCCCCGGCAGGTGACGTCCATGTCAACGCGGCCGTGGCGGGCAAAAAGCGTGAGCATGTGGTCTAAAAAGCCGCAGCCCGTGTCGATGTCGGACTTGCCGGAGCCGTCAAGATTGAGCTTTAATTTTATATCCGTCTCCGCGGTTTTGCGCAATATTTCAGCAGTTCTCATAAAGCCGCACCGCCCCTCTCATTTAAAATGTCCCTGACCGCGTCAAGGAAAATGTCCATCTGCTCCCTCGTGCCTATGCTCACGCGGTTGTAAGCGGCAATGCGCGGGGAGTCAAAGTGCCGCACGAGCACGCCGCGCGCGCGAAGCTCGCTGTAAAGCTCCGCGCCCTGAATTTTCGGGTGGGTGCAGAAAACGAAGTTTGTGCGCGAATCTGTCAGCTCAAAGCCCAGCCCCGCCAGCTCGCGCGAGACGTACCCCCGCGTCGCGGCAATATCGCGGCAGTTTGCCATGAAATACCCGTCGTCATCCAGCGCCGCTGAACCTGCGGCCATAGTCATTCGGTTGACGTTGTAGGGGTTGGTTGAGTATTTCACCGCGTTCAGGTCCGCGATAAGTCCCGCACAGCCCACGGCAAAGCCCAAACGCGCGCCGGCCAGGGAGCGGGACTTGGAAAAGGTCTGGGTCACCAGCAGGTTGTCGTATTTCTCAATCAGCGGCACGCAGCTCTCCGCGCCGAAATCAACATAGGCCTCGTCTATCACTACCACGTTTTCGGGGTTCGACGCGATTACACGCTCAAGCTCCGCGCGCGGCAGGGCGAGGCCCGTGGGCGCGTTGGGGTTGGCGATGATGATGTTTTTACCCAGACCGATATAATCCTCAAGCCCTATCGAAAAATCCTTCCGCAGAGGTATTTCCATATACGGCACGCCGCCCAGCGCGCAGAACACGGCGTAAAAGCCGTAGGTGATATCCGCGAAAGCAAAGGGGTGTGTCCCGTCGCCAAAAGCCATGACAGCAAAGTTAAGCGCCTCGTCTGAGCCGTTTGTCGGCAGGATGTTTTCCGTCCGCACACCCAGACGCGCGGCCAGCCTCTCCCGCAGGGCCGTGCACTCAGGGTCGGAGTACAGGTTCAAAAGCCCGCACTGCTCCTGCACCCGCTCTGTCAGCAGGGGCGAGGGCGGGTAGGGCGACTCATTGGTGTTAAGCTTGACGTATTTTCTCTCCCGCGGCTGCTCGCCGGGGACGTAGGGCTCAAGCGAGGCGTATTTCCCGCTGAAAAACCGGCTCATTTCACTCCCCCCTCAAGGCGTATCTCGGCACTGCGCGCGTGCGCATCCAGCCCCTCGGCCCGGGCGAAACGCGCAACATCGGGCGCGGCGGCGGCGAAGGCCGCGTCGCTGTAATAGGTAAACTGCGTCCTTTTCACGAAGTCATCCACCGACAGGGGACTGGAAAAGCGCGCCGTACCGCTGGTGGGCAGGGTGTGGTTGGGTCCCGCGAAGTAGTCGCCCAGCGCCTCGGGGCAGCTCCGGCCCAGAAACACCGAGCCGGCGTTTTTTACCTTTCCCAACCAGTCAAAGGGCCTGTCCACACATATCTCAAGGTGCTCGGGGGCCAGCTCATTGGCAAGGTCAAGCGCCTGGTCCAAATTATCGCAGACGATTATCTTGCCGTTGTTCTCAATGGACGCGGCGGCAATCTCCCGCCGTGGCAGGCTCTCAAGCTGGCGCTCCACCTCCGCGGCCACAGCTTCGGCTAAAGTCCCGCTGTCGGTTATCAGCACGGCGGAGGCCATTTTGTCGTGCTCGGCCTGACTG
The DNA here is from genome assembly GCA_949744025.1 of uncultured Eubacteriales bacterium. Classification (GTDB taxonomy): domain Bacteria; phylum Bacillota; class Clostridia; order Oscillospirales; family Oscillospiraceae; genus JAMPGF01. The sequence continues at coordinate 2,299 of CATJWA010000206.1, read as the reverse complement.
AGCAGGTCCGCTGCGGCAAAGGCGGGGTTCGTTTCCGCGTCGGCCACGATGAGAATTTCGCTGGGACCGGCTATCATATCAATGGCCACCCTGCCGAAAACCTGCTTTTTCGCCTCAGCCACAAACGCGTTGCCGGGACCGACTATCTTGTCCACGCGCGGAACGCTCTCGGTGCCGTAGGCCAGCGCGGCCACCGCCTGCGCGCCGCCCACCTTAAACACGCGGTCCACTCCCGCAAGCTTCGCCGCGGCGAGTATGGCGGAGCTTACCGCGCCGTTTTTCGCCGGCGTGACCATCACTATCTCCGCGCAGCCGGCTATCTTCGCCGGTATGCAGTCCATGAGTACCGTTGACGGATATGCCGCCGTACCCCCCGGCACATATATTCCCACGCGCTCAATCGCAATCACCTTCTGCCCGACAACTGAGCCGTCAGGCCGCGTCAGCGCAAAGCCCCTGCGTACCTGAGCCTCGTGAAAGGCGTGTATGTTCGCCGCCGAGCGCTCAAGTATGGCCAGAAGCTCCGGCTCCACCGCCTTCACCGCCGCGGCAAGCTCCGCGGGGCCGGCCTCGAGCGCGTCCGGCGCGCCGCCGTCAAAGCGCTCGCAGTATTCCAAAAGCGCCGTGTCGCCGCGCGCGCGCACGTTATTGATTATCTCCGTGACCGCCGCTCCCACGTCGGCAAGGCGCGCATCGCGCACGAAAAGCTCGCTTTTCGGGGTCTCCGAGAGCTTCATTATTTTTATCATTTCTCCTCCGCCTCCTGACTGACCGCCTCGCCAATTCCACGGCACAGACGAGTTATCTCCTCATTTTTGAATTTATAGCTGACCTTGTTGGCGATAAGCCGCGCGCTTATCTGCGTTATTGTCTCCAGCGTGGCAAGGTCGTTCTCCCGCAGTGTGCCGCCGGTCTCGACTATGTCCACGATGACGTCCGACAGGCCCAGCAGCGGAGCCAGCTCTATCGAGCCGTTTAATTTTATAACGTCAATCTCGCGGCTGAGCTCGGAATAGTAGCCGCGCGCAATATTCGGGAACTTCGTCGCCACACGCAGCGGGCGCGTCGTGTCGTCGCGGAAGTCCCGCCGTCCGGCCACGCACATGCGGCAGCAGCCGGTTTTCAAATCCAGCAGCTCGTAAACGTCTGGGGCGTATTCCAGCAAAATGTCCTTGCCCGCCACGCCGACGTCGGCCGCGCCGCGCTCAACATATATCGCCACGTCCGAGGGCTTGACCCAGAAAAAGCTCACTCCCGTCTCCTGACTTTCAAATATCAGCTTTCGCCCGGGCTTTCGTATCTCCGGGCAGCCGAAGCCGGCGCGCTCAAACATGCCGTAAACCCGCTCGCCCAATCTGCCCTTCGGCAGCGCAACATTAATCATATCACACAACATCCTCCAATTTCCTCATAGCCTCATAATAAGGCCGAAGCTGCCCGTCTCGTCCCCATCCGGCTGGGCGCGGACCGTGAGCCCCTGCGCCCGCAGCTCCCGCATGCGGTCCATCACCGCCTCCGGAGGCACGTCCGGTCCGTAGAGCAGCAGCGCGTCCGCGTCGCGGCCGTTCCCCTGCGCGGGGAGCCGGCTGAGCGCGTCAAGGTACACCGCAAAACCGATAGCCCCCGCCTTTTTGCCGAGCTTGGCCACAAGCTTGTCGTAGCGTCCGCCCGAGAGCACCGGCGACGGAATTCCCTGCACGCTGCCCTTGAACACCAGTCCGTTATAATAGCTCAAATCCGTTATTATCGAAAAATCCAGCATAAGCCGCGCTCCCCCGCAGGCAAAGGCTCGGGGCAGCGCCTCAAGCTCGGCGCAGGCCGCGTCCATCTCCGCGTCGTCCCCGCAAAGAGCGCGCAGGCGCGGCAGGGTCTCCCACAGCGGACCGTAAAGCCCCGCGAGCGACTGCCAAGCGCGGCAGATATCATCCGATATTCCGCGCGCGGCGCACACTTCGGCTATGTTGTGCTCATTCTTGCTCTGCACATACTCAAGCAGGCTTTTTTTCGCGTCCTCGTCCGCTGGGGTGCGCCGCAAAAGCGCCTCTACCACGCCGGCGGAGGCCACGTCGAGAATATACTCATCCGATATGAGCTTCAGGCTCTCGCAGGCGAGCGCCAGGACCTCGTACTGCGAGTAGCCGTCAATTTCCCCGATGCACTCAAGGCCCGCCTGCATTATCTCCGTCATCTCGTGGGAGGCCCCGCCCTCGCGGTAGACGTTTTCGCTGTAATACACCTTCTGCTGTCCGCCGCGGTAGTTTTTAATTATCGACATGGTCACGTCGGGCTTCAGCGCCAT
>CATJWA010000205.1 GCA_949744025.1 uncultured Eubacteriales bacterium | reverse complement strand
GTACATCGGCGCGGGATAATTGAGCTTCTGCCCCAGCAGGAAGGAGCACAGGGCGAAAGCGTCCATTTTGCCCAGGGCAAAGTCGATAAGCGCGCCGCGCAGGGGATAGTTCATAACCGTGTCGAGCGCGGTGCCCAGCGCGTAACGGCGGTGCTGGCCGTAGCTGACCTTGGTGGTCGCGTCCTCCCAGACCTCGCCGATAATCAGCGCGTCGCTGTCGCAGCCCTTGAGGCTCTCGCGCAGCAGCTCAAGCGTCTCGTCCGGCAGCTCGTCGGCCACGTCGAGGCGGTAGCCGTTGGAGCCCGCGCGCAGCCAGGTTTTTATCACGCTGTTGTCCCCGCTTATCACAAAGTCCTGCCACGCGGGGTCGGACTCCTTGACCTCCGGCAGGGACTTGAAGCCCCACCAGCAGCGGTATTCGTCGGGGAATCTGTAGAAGTCGTACCAGCTGTGGTACGGCGAATCCTCGCTCTGATACGCGCCGTCGCCGTCGTAAACGCCGCGGCGGTCGAAGTACACGCTGTCGTCCCCCGTGTGGGAGAACACTCCGTCGAGCACTATCTTCATGCCCAGCTCGCCGGCCGCGCGGCAGAGCTTTTTGAAAGCCGCGTTGGTGCCGAGTATGGGGTCGATTTTCAGGTAGTTGGCGGTATTATAGCGGTGGTTGGAGTCGGCCTCAAAAATGGGGTTGAGGTAGACGATGTTCACGCCCATCTCCTTGAGCTCAGGCAGGCTCTTTTCCACGCCGAGCAGAGTGCCGCCGTAGAAATCGTCGGGGTAGTAGCCCTGACCGCCCTGCCACTTGAGTGGCTCGTCCCAGCTCTTGTGCATTTCAATATTGCGTCCGAGCGCGCGGTGATAGGCCGCGCCCTTTACCGGAGCGGTGCCCTCGCGGCGCCAGCGGTCGGGGAAAATCTGATACATCACCGCGCCGTTGGCCCAGTCGGGGGTGGTAAAGTGCTTGTCGTACACCGTCATCTGGAACGAGCGCACGTAGCCGGAGGTCACGCCGTCCGCGCCGTAATAGACGTTGCCGAACAGACGGAAGCTGTACCAGACCACCTGCGGCGTCGGAGGAGCGGTGTAGACAATCTCAAAGCCCTCGTCCGTTTTTGTCATGGGCAGGGCGTCATCCCCTGCGATGAGCTCGGCGCAGTCGGCCCCGCCTATAACGCGCAGGCGCAGCGTGACCTTGTCGCCGCAGCGCACCGCGCCGAGCGGCAGGCGGTAGTCCTCGTCAAAGGGGTCGTGGAACACCTGACAGTCCTCGCAGTTGAGGATGGAGACAAACAGCCGCCCATACTCCAGCGCGGAGGGAGCGAAGCTGAAATCGGTGTTCATGGCCCGCTCGATAAGTCCCGCGCGCGAGTCCGGCTGCCACCAGGTCTCCAGCGCGTAGTCGAGCATTCCGAGCATCACGCCGGAATTGTAGATAGCGAAGGAGAAGCCGTTGCCGGTGTGCTCAAAGCAGTTGTAGGGCTGCACGGTGTCGCGCAGTCCGCCGACCTCGTGGACTATCGGCAGCGCGCCGTAACGCATGGCTATCATCTGCGACAGGCCGCAGGGCTCAAAGGCCGAGGGCATCAAAAACAGGTCCGCGCCCGCGTAAATTCTTCGGGAGAGCGCCTCGCTGTAGGACAGGTAGGAGCACAGCCGCCCGTGATAGCGGTACTCGGCCGAGCGCATGAAGTCCTCATAGCGCTTGTCGCCCGTGCCCAGCAGCACGAAAGCGACGTTGCGCTGCATTATCCGGTCGATGCTCTCCATGACCAGGTCAAAGCCCTTCTGCGCCGTCATGCGCGTGACCATGGCGACCAACGGCGTGTCGGGCGGGCAGCGCAGGCCCAGCTCGTCCATCAGCGCGGCCTTGTTTTTCGCCTTGAACTCGGCCGCGTCCCCGTCAAAGAGGAAGGGCAGCGCGGTGTCCGTGCGCGGGTCGAAGGACTCCGTGTCCAGACCGTTTATGATGCCGCCGAGGTCCGAGCCGCGCTGCGCGAGCACGTCCTGCAAACCCTCTCCGAAAGCGGGAGTGCGTATCTCTCCGGCGTAGCTGGGGCTTACGGTGTTGACCCTGTCGGCAAACACGCAGCCGGCCTTGAGGAAATTTATGCAGCCGAAGTGCTCGATGGCGGACGGGCGGTACCAGATGCTGTCGATGCCCAGCATTTCCTGTATGTAACGGAAGTCGAACTTGCCCTGATAGGCGATGTTGTGTATGGTCAGCACGGTTTTGAGACTGCCCTGGCTCTGGTAGCCGTACTGCGACTTTATCAGGAAGGGCAGCAGAGCGGTGTGCCAGTCGTTGCAGTGGAGCACCTCCGGCTCGAAATCGTCCAGCCTCGGGATGCACTCAAGCACCGCGCGCTGGAAAAACGAGTACTGCTCGCCCTCGGCGTTGCCGCCGCGGTATATCGCATCGCCGAAATAAAACTCATTGTCAACAAGGTATATCACCAGACCGTCAAGGTCCAGCCGCTCAAGTCCGACATACTGCCGTCGCCAGCCGAGGTTTATCTCAAAATCGCAGATGTGCTTTATTTTGTCGTTGTACCTGCCCTTGATGCAGCGGTGATAGGGTGTTATTACGCGAGTTTCGATGCCGAGGGCGTTGAGGCTTTTCGGCAGCGCGCCGGCAACGTCCGCCAGACCGCCGGTTTTCGACAGCGGCGCGCATTCCGCCGCGACGAGCAGCACCTTCGGCAGCGTGCAGCGGTGTTTGAGTCTGAGAATCTGCTCAAGCTCGGGATTCATTGTTCCTGTTCCTCCTTGGTTTCTTCCTCTTGAGTAATTTCCGCTTCAATTTCGTCCTGGACAGCTTCGGTTTCATCCTGAACCGCTTCGGTTTCGTTCAGGTCAGCCTCAATGCCGTCCTGTTCCTCGAGCTCCGTGCCGGGCTCGTCGTCTTCCTCCTCCTCGCCGGGGGTGAAGATGTAATACAGCGCTGAAAGCGGCGGAAGCTGAAGCAGAACCGAGTGTTTGAACTCGAGGAAGGGCTTCTTTTCGCTTTCCAGCACGGTTTCAAGCTCCTGACCCGTGCCGCCGAAGCGGTATTCGTCGCTGTTAAGGCACAGCGTAAGCGTGCCGGGGCCCGGCAGTCCGGCCTGAAGCTCCCAGCTCATGGGAGTGAAGTTGCACGCGCAGACGACGTACTCGTCGTCGGACATGCGCATAAAGGCAATCGAGCTGCGGTCGCGGTCGTCCACGTTCAGCCATTTGAAGCCGTGCCAGCCGGTGTCACGGCTGTACATGGCGGGGTGGCCGGAGTAGAAGTGGTTGAGCTCGCGCACATAGCGCTGTATCTCCGCGTGGCGCGGGTACTTGGTAAGGAACCAGTCGATTTCCCGCTTGGGGTTCCACTCGATGAACTGTCCAATCTCGCTGCCCATAAAGTTGAGCTTTTTGCCGGGATGGGCGTACTGGAAGCCGTAGAGCGTGCGCAGCGTGGCAAATTTCTGGTCGTAGTCTCCGAACATCTTGTCCACCATGGACTTCTTGCCGTGCACCACCTCGTCGTGGGAGAAGGCGAGCACGAAATGCTCGGAGAAGGCGTACATCATCGAGAAGGTCAGCCTGTTGTGGCTGCCGCGGCGGAACAGGGGGTTGAGGTTGAGATAGTCGAGCATGTCGTGCATAAAGCCCATGTCCCACTTGAAGGTGAAGCCCAGCCCGCCGTCGCGCGCGGGGGCGCTGACGAGGGGGTAGGCGGTGCTCTCCTCGGCTATGGTTATCGCGCCGAGCTCCTCGGCCATGGAGTTGACCCGCTGCAAAAGCTCTATCGCGCCCAGGTCGATGTCCCCGCCCTCGCGGTTGCGCGTGAAATCGTTGCCGCGCCCGTAATTGAGGTACAGCATGGACGACACCGCGTCAACGCGCAGCCCGTCGATGTGGTATTCCTTTATGAACATAGCCGCGGATGACAGCAGGAAGCTCTGCACGTGGGGCTTGTCGTAGTCGAAGATGAGCGTGCCCCAGTCCGGATGCGAGGCCATCTTGGGGTCGTCGCGCTCGTAGACCGGCGTGCCGTCGAACATCGGCAGTCCGTGCTGGTCGCGCGGGAAGTGCGCGGGGACCCAGTCTATGATAACGCCGATGCCGGACTCGTGCAGACGGTTGACGAAATACATGAAGTCCTGCGGCGTGCCGTAACGGCTGGTGGGGGCGAAGTAGCCCGTAACCTGATAGCCCCAGGAGCCCTCGTAGGGGTACTCCGTCACCGGCAGCAGCTCCACATGCGTGTAGCCCATGTCGGTGCAGTATTCGGCCAGCTCGTCGGCTACGGAGCGGTACCATGGGAATTCCACGCCCTCATCCTTGCGCCAGGAGCCGATATGCATCTCGTAGATTGACATCGGCGAGTTGAACACGTCAAGCTCCCCGCGCGATTTTATGTACTGCCCGTCGGTCCACTCAAAGCCGCTGATGTCCCAGACTCTTGAGCCCGTGGCCGGGCCGGTCTCGCAGTGGAAAGCGAAGGGGTCGGCCTTCCATACCGTATAGCCGGAGCGGCCGGTGACAGCGTACTTGTATATCTGTCCCTGCTGCGCGCCCTCGATGACGGCGGTCCACGCGCCGTTATCAAGCCGCTGCATTGGACAGGCGGTTGTGTCCCATCCGTTGAAGTCGCCCACGAGCGACACCTTTTCCGCCCTCGGCGCCCAGACCGTAAAGCGGTGCGCGTTCATCTGCGGTATGTAATGGCAGCCGAAGCATTTGTACGCGTCGCGGCTCTCACCTGAGACAAAGCGCTCAATAGCGGCGTTATCTGTGTATACTGCCCAGTTCATATTATCCACTCCTATAGCATATTCCGCTGCCGCGGTTTATGTATGCAGCCGCTGCGCAAGCGGCGCATTACGGCTGTCTGTGGTTATTATAACATACAAATTATGAAAATAACAGCTTTTTTTGTCGGATTTGCCCGATTTTGGCATTATATATTTTTCCGGGGAGCAGATTTGGCATAAAGCACAAAAAGCCCGCCCCGCAATCGCGGGACGGGCCGGCTGTGCCCGGTTATTTCTGTGCTGCGGAGGTCCTTTTGGCGGCCTCGGCCGCGGGGTCCCTGACAGTCTCGATGATGCCGGCGGCCAGTCCCGCCAGGCTCTGAATCTCGCTGGGTATGATTATCTTCGTGGCCTTGCCGTTTGCCGCGGCGGCAAAGGCCTCAAGCGCGCGAATCTTCAGCACGGCGTCGGAGGGCATGGCCTTGTTGATAAGCTCAATACCCTGCGCGGTGGCGGTCTGGACCTTTATGATGGCCTCCGCCTCGCCCTCGGCCTCAAGAATCTGCTGCTGCTTCTTGGCGTCGGCGCGCAGAACGGCGGCCTCCCTCTCGCCCTCGGCGGAGAGGATGGCGGACTTCTTTTCGCCCTCGGCGCGCAAAATGGCCTCGCGGCGCTCGCGCTCGGCTTTCATCTGCTTCTCCATGGCGTTCTGAATTTCCTTGGGAGGCAGGATGTTTTTCAGCTCGACGCGGTTGACCTTGATGCCCCAGGGGTCGGTCGCCTCGTCAAGAATGGAGCGCATCTTTGTGTTTATAACGTCGCGGCTGGTCAGGCACTGGTCGAGCTCCAGGTCGCCGATGATGTTTCGCAGCGTCGTGGCGGAGAGGTTTTCGATGGCTATCATGGGGTGCTCGATGCCGTAGGTGTACAGCTTCGGGTCGGTTATCTGGAAGTATACCACGGTGTCAATCTGCATGGTGACATTGTCCTTGGTTATAACCGGCTGCGGCGGGAAATCGGCAACCTGCTCCTTGAGCGAGACAACCTTGGCAACCCTCTCAATAAAGGGTATCTTGAAGTGCAGTCCCACGGTCCAGGTGGTGCTGTACGCGCCGAGGCGCTCGATGACGTAGGCCCTGGCCTGCTGTACCAGACGGATGTTCTTCACCAGAATAATCACGACAATCACGATGAGAATTATGGGAACGAGCATCCCGGCAAAATCTGCGATGTAATAAGGCATTTTTGAAAACCTCCCTCAAATAAAATGAATTTTAGAATCCGTTCTATAAAAACCCTCTCGGGCCTTTAAGCGGTTTACGGAGCCTCGGCCCGGCCGGCGTCCGGCAGGCTGACAATGAGCTTTACGCCCTGAATTTCCCGCACGAGGACGATGGCGCCCGGCTCGATAATCGAGCCGTCCGGCGTGCGCGCGGTCCAGATTTTCCCGTCGGCGGACACGGCCCCTGTGGCCGAGAGGTTGTCTATCCGTTCGGTTACGCGGCAGGACGAGCCTATAATGCGGTCGGCGTTTGTGGCTTCGCTTTTTGAGTTGATATACTTTTTGGCCAGCGGCCGCGTGAGCACAAGCGTCACCGCGGAGATAAGCACAAACCATATGATTTGCAGCCACAGCGGCGCGCCGAGCATCGCGGCAATCAGCGCGCAGACCGAGCCGATGGCGAACCATATCGAGGCCAGCCCCACCGTCGCGGCCTCCACCGCGATGAAGATAACGGCCGCCGCGCCCCAGACAACGGTCATCGGCACAGCCTCCACGCCCCAGATAACGGCGGCTGGTATGACGGTAAACGGCATGTCTGATTCCTCCTTTCATGCCTTTGTGAGTTGATAATACAGCTTCCACAAGGTGGAATGTCAAGAACATTTTATTTTGCTTTTATTATATATCACTTCGGCGATATTTACAAGAAGAAAAAATGGGTCTTTACTTTTCCGGTTTAACTGTGTAAAATGTAACAAAAGAAATACACAAGCGGCGAAGAAGGAGAACCGTGATGAACAAGCATAACAAAAAACCCCGCAACATAGACATGTACAAGGCTGTTTTACAGCTCAAAACCGAGGAGGAGTGCATGAAATTTTTTGATGATTTGTGCACCGTGACGGAGCTTCAGGCCATGGAGCAGCGCTATCAGGTGGCTGTGCTTCTGGAAAAGGGGCTTATCTATAACGACATACTCGAGCAGACCGGCGCCTCGAGCGCCACGATAAGCCGCGTAAACCGCTCGCTGCAATACGGCAACGGCGGCTACGCCATAGTTTTTGACCGCATGTCCGGCGGGGAGAAGGAATGAACGCCTACGGCCCGCTCGCCGGCTGTTACGATTTGCTCACGGGCGACGTGCCATACGCCGCGCTGGCGGATTTTTACGAAAACGCTCTCGCCCTGCCGGGGCGGGAGCGCATGACGCTGCTGGACCTGTGCTGCGGCACGGGGACGCTGGCATGTATGCTCGCCGCGCGCGGGCATGAGCTCATAGGGGTGGACGTGTCGGAGGAAATGCTCGCCCTGGCCCAGGAAAAGGCGGAGGGGGGAAATTTCCGGGTCCGGCCCATGTTTTTGTGTCAGGAGGCCGCGGAGCTGGACCTGTACGGCACGGTGGAGGGCGCGTATTGCAGTCTGGACGCGCTGAACTACGTCCCCGCGGAGGAGCTGGGCGAGCTCGTGCGCCGGCTGCACCTCTTCATTGAGCCGGGGGGAAAGCTGGCCTTTGACATTCAGTCCCCGGAGCGCCTGCGCGCGCTGGACGGGCAGGTGTTTGTTGACGAGAGCGAGGACCTGCTGTGTTTGTGGCGGGCGGAGTTTGACGAGGGCGAGGCCGCGCTTTTTTACGGAATGGATATTTTCCGCCGCTGCGGCGGGCTGTGGCGGCGCGAGTCGGAGGAGCATGTCGAGTACGCGCACGAGCCCGAAAAGCTTTGCGCGCTGCTGCGGGACGGCGGCTTTCGTGATGTTCAGGTGCTGGAAAGGGTTCTGCCCGAGCAGCCGGGCAGGCTGTTTGTCACGGCGGAGAATATGGGACATTGAGCGGGAGGCGCGCGGGAAAAAATTTATCGGAAAAAAAGGAAAATTTCCCTTGACAATGCCGCCCGGCTTTGCTACAATGATTAGGCGCTGTTTGAGACGGCACCGCGGGGGCATAGCTCAGCTGGTTAGAGCACCTGCCTTACAAGCAGGGGGTCACTGGTTC
>CATJWA010000204.1 GCA_949744025.1 uncultured Eubacteriales bacterium | reverse complement strand
GCCTCATACTCCGGCTCGCCGCCGGCGGCGCGGACCACGGGCACCTCCAGCGCGATAAACAGCGCCGTGCCCGCGCACAGGAAAATCACAAGCGCGCGCCTGAGCTTCCGCCAGCCGCGGCGGGAAAACAGCTCGTACAGCAGCAGCGCCGCGGCCGCTCCGGAGCAGGCCAGCGCGGAGAAGGCGTAGCCCGTCAGGGCAAAGGCGAACACGGCCGCCAGGACAAGCAGGACAAGGGCGGCCGCGACGCGGGGACGCAGAAGAAGCTTTTTCATTCCGCAAGCGCCTCCCACTCCGCGTAAAGGCCGTCCAGCCGCTCCGTCAGCTCAGAGCGCTGTGCATCTATCTCCAGCAGCTTCTGGTAGTCGGAGGCAAATTCCTCGCTCTGCGCGTCGAGCTGCGCTATCTCGCGCTCAAGGGCGGCGATGTCGCGCTCAAGCTTTGCCAGCACGCGCTCCGTGCGTGGGGCGGCCTTTTTCGCGGGCTTTTTTTCTCTCGGCTTCTCCTCACGGCGGGCGGCGGAGTGCTCTCTGGATTTCTTGCGCTCGCGCCAGGCGCGGAATTCGGTGAAGCCGCCGCGGTAGTCGGTTATCTTACCGTCGCGCAGCTCCCAGATACGCGTGGCGAATTTCTCGATAAACCAGCGGTCGTGGGAGACGAAAAGCAGAGCCTCGCCGTAGTCGGCTATGGCGGCTTCAATCCATTCGCGGGAGGCGATGTCGAGGTGGTTTGTAGGCTCGTCGAGGATGAGCAGGTTTATGTCGCTTTTCATGAGCATGCACAGCCGCAGGCGGCTCTGCTCCCCGCCGGAGAGCGTGCCCACGCTCTTAAAAACGTCCTCGCCGGTGAACATGAATGCCGCCAGACGGTCGCGCGCGGACTGGGGCGTACAGCCGCAGTCGTACAGCATCGTGTCGAGCAGGGTTCTTTCCGGATGCTCAAAGCGGATTATCTGCGGCAGATAGGCAATCTTCACGGTCGGGCCCTTGCGCAGAAAGCCCGCGTCTGGCGTCTCCTCGCCCATGAGCAGCTTTATGAAGGTGGACTTGCCCGCGCCGTTGTCGCCGATGAGGGCGATGCGCTCGCCGCCCTCCATGAGCAGGTCAACCTCCTCAAACAGCTTTTTCTCCCCGAAAGACTTGGACAGGCCCTCCATCACATAAACCTCGTCGCCGGAAAACTCCTTCTCGCCGAAGCGGGCGCGAAGCTTCCTCTCCTGGGCCGGACGCTCGGTCTGACGGAGCTTGTCCATGCGCTTTTCCATCGAAAAGGCGCGCTTGTGCAGCTTGTCGTTGCCCATGAAGGCCCAAAGGTGCATCTGGTCAACCGCCTTTTGAAGCTGCTCAAGCTTGGCCTGGTCCTTC
>CATJWA010000203.1 GCA_949744025.1 uncultured Eubacteriales bacterium | reverse complement strand
CGCCGCAGCGGTGAAAAAACCTCTCGCGCAGCAAGCGTCGGACCCCCTTCCACCCCGCTGTACGGGCGGAAAGGGCGAGGCGCAGAGCCAGGCGTCTCCATCGCGCCATCGTGCAAACGCGCGGGGCGCCGCCTTACCCCTCTCGAATCGGAAGCCGCGCGGCTTTTGATTTGAATTATCCCTTGTCCCCTCAAATTGAAAACCGCATGGTGGCTTTCAATTTGAAGTTTTTGACAGAGTAGGAACCGGCGCGTTAAGTGTCTGAGGATGGGAGTTGTCTCAGAACGAAGTGCATGAAATGTACGCGGTGCCGGCTCCGCATCCGCTGCCACAATAACGGAAAGACGCTTGTTTTAAAAGCCCTCTCCCTTCGTGGCGCCTGTCGCGAAAGGAGTATTTTTATGAAAAAAACCATCAATGTACGCAAGCTGACCTTTGACGCCGTGCTCGCGGCGATGTATTTCGCGCTGAGCTTCATCTCCGTCCGGGTGGGCGGAAACATGAAAATAAGCGTGGCGGGACTGCCGATTTTAGTCGGCGCCCTGCTGTACGGCCCGCTCGACGGCTTTCTTATCGGGCTCGTCGGCGCGTTTTTGGAGCAGCTCATTTCGCCCTACGGCCTGACGCCGACGACGCTGCTGTGGGTTATGCCCGCAGCGGTTCGCGGCGCGCTGGCCGGCGGCTGGGCCAAATACCGCGGCTTTGACCTCAAAAGCTGGGAGACTGCGCTGGTGATATTCGTCACGGCGCTGGCGCTCACGGCGATGAACACCGCGGCGATGTATATCGACAGCAAGCTGCTCGGCTATTACAGCTACGCCTATGTTTTCGGCGCGCTGGCAGCGCGGCTCGTCTCCGGGCTTATAACCTCGGTCGTTTTCTCGCTCGTCATACCCCCGCTGCTGCGCCTGATACGAAAAAACTCGAAAATTTAAGAAAAATGTGAAAATTCCGGCCCGTTTCTCCCGACGGGCCGGAACTTTTTGTCGATTTTTTCGTCTATATTATAGAAATTATGAAAAATTTTTAAAATTTGGCTTTTATGATGAAAATAT
>CATJWA010000202.1 GCA_949744025.1 uncultured Eubacteriales bacterium | reverse complement strand
GGTGGCCGCATTTGCCATTGTTGTGGACATGGGTTTTTCCTCCGTTCAGAATATAAAAAATAGTTTTGACATTTTCAACGCGCACGGATAAAATAGTGCGCGGCGCCTAAAGCGCTTATTCTTTATATCACAAGCTTTTTCCAATGTCAAGGCATATTTTGCACCTTTTTAATTTACAAAACAGCAAGCTCCTGTTTTCTCGCGTTTGCTCTCGAATACTCTGATATACTCGAACTCGATTTTTTAAAATGATTCTACACTTCTGACAGAAAAGGCGGCTGATTTTTATGAACAATGAACTCAACAACTTTACAAGTCTTGTACGCAAGGCTGTGGACGAATACAGAATGATAGAGCAGGGCGACCGTATCGCCGTGGGCGTGTCGGGGGGAAAGGACTCGCTTGTCCTGCTTTGTGCAATGAAACATTTGCAGGGTTACTACCCAAAGCAATTTGAGCTCGAGGCCATCACGATTGAGCTCGGTTTTGACGGCATGGATTTTGCCGGACCGGCGGAGCTGTGTCAACGCCTCGGTGTGCCGTACACGCGCCTGAAAACGGATATAAAGGAGATAGTGTTCGACGTGCGGCGCGAGGAAAATCCATGCTCGCTGTGCTCAAAAATGCGCCGCGGGGCGCTCAACGACGCTATGCGAGAGCGTGGCTGCAATAAGCTGGCGTTGGGCCACCATTTCGACGACGCGGTGGAGACATTCATGCTCTCGCTGCTGTTCGAAGGGAGGATAAGCTGCTTCAAGCCTGTGACATACATGTCCCGCGCGGATGTCTGGCAGATACGCCCTATGGTCTACGCGGGCGAGCAGCGTATAGCCAACCTTGCCCGCGGGCTGAACCTGCCTGTGGTGCATAATCCCTGCCCTGAGGACGAGGGCAGCAGCCGCTATGAGATTAAGCAGCTTCTGCATACGCTCAGCCAAACCTATCCGGACCTGCGCAGCAAGGTTTTCGGCGCCATGCAGCGCCTGCCGCTCGACGGCTGGGGACCGGATAAAAGGAGATATTGACAGAGAAGCCCCTTCGGAGACTCTTTGTTCAAAACACCACCTGCACCAGCAGCATGTAAACCACCGTGCCGCCCAGCACGCTCAGCAGAGTGTTGCGCTTCCAGACATACGACCACGCCACAGCCGCCACGGCGATGAGCTCCGGCAGGCCGTGGGGTGCGGCGAGCGGCTGTACATCCTTGAGGCAGTACACTACCAGCATACCGATAACCGCGCTGGGCAGCACGCCGCTGAGGTATGTAATAACCCTCGGAGCATGCTTGCCCTCGGGAAAGAGCAGGAAAGGGAGAAAGCGGAGCAGCGCCGTGACAAGCGCCATTACGGCTATGAGCGCAAGAGAATGGGAAGCGTCAATCATTGTGCCGCCCCCTTTCGCTTGCGCAGCGCACCTAATCCGAGCAGCAGCGCGGTTATCAGCAGCATCGACGGAATAAGAAAATTGTCCGTGCCGAAAATCAGCAGACACACACGCGCCGCCGACACACCGATTATCGCCGGCGCGTGGTCGCGAGTGCTCAGCGCCTGCTCAGTGAAAATAACCACAAACAGCGCTGTCATCGCAAAATCGAGCCCGCGCGTGTCAAACCTTACCGCCGCTCCCAGCAGCCCGCCTATTGTGCCGCCGGCAATCCAGTAAAGCTGATCGAACAGCGTTATCAGAAAATAATATTTCCGTTTGTTGCATCCTTCCGGAGCTCCGGAGCACGCCAGCGCGTAGGTCTCATCAGTCAGACCGAAGATGAGGTAGGGCTTGATGTGCCCCATACCTCGGTACTTTTCCAGCAGTGACACTCCATAAAACAGGTGCCGTGCCTGGACAAGCAGCGTCATTATCGCTGTGGAAATAAGCGTTGCCCCGCCTGAGAGCAGGTTTACTGCCACAAACTCCATTGAACCGGCGTAGATAGTCAGTCCCATAAGCGCCGACCCCCACCAGCCGTAGCCTTTATCCGCCATTAGCAGCCCCAGCGCCATGCCCATAACAAGATAGCCCGTCATAACCGGAATGGTCGCCAGAAACGCTGTTTTAACCGTATTTTTAGCCATTTAAAGCCCCTCGATTTTTATGTTTTCTGTCGAAATATAATATTATTTTTTGTTTCATTCGTCAATACTCTTGCGAAACAAATTGAAAAGTGTTATCCTGAATAAGCCGTATATTTTCCCCGAAAGAAGGGATTTTTTTGTTTTCCAACCGCGACCTGCGCCGCCTGCTCATACCCCTGATAATCGAGCAGGTGCTAACCGCCTTGATGGGCACGGTGGACACCATGATGGTCACGCGCGTGAGCTCCGCCGCAATATCCGGTGTTTCGCTTGTGGACTCGATAAACAAGCTCGTGCTCTACCTGCTTACCGCAATCGGCACCGGCGGAAGCATCATCTGTGCGCAGTACCTCGGCCGCCGCGACAAAAAGGATTCCGATGAGGCCGCGCGTCAGGTGCTGCTGACATCCGCTGCGCTCTCCGCCGTTGTCACCGTGTTCTGCCTGTGCTGCTATAAATGGCTGCTGCGTGTGATATTCGGCACCGTGGAGCCCGACGTAATGGCCAACGCCGTGATCTACTTTTACATAACAATTTTCGGTTATCCCGCGATTGCCGTCTTTGGCGCTTGCGCCGCGCTCTACCGTTCCGGCGGCAACTCACGCCTGCCCATGATTATTTCGGTGTCCTCGAATATACTCAATATCGCGGGCAACGCTGTGCTCATCTTCGTCTGCGGCATGGGCGCCGCCGGAGCCGCGCTGTCTACGGTTATCTGCCAGTGGATTGCCGCTCTTGTGATACTTGTCTGCCAGCTCCGCCCGGGACAGACCGTGGATGTCGGACGGCTGTCACGTATCCGCCCTCGCCCGGCAATGATATGGCTTGTCCTGTGCGTCGGCCTGCCGACCGGCGTGGAAAACTCAATGTTCCAGCTCGGTAAGCTTGTTGTGCAGAGCACCGTATCCACTCTCGGCACCACAGCCATAGCCGCAAACGCCATAGTCGTCGTGCTCGAGTTCATGTCCTCCGTTGCCTCCATGGCTATCGGCACCGGACTTGTCACCGTAGCCGGCCACTGCGTCGGTGCGGGAAAGCTCGATCAGGCGAAATATTATACCAAAAAGCTTACAATCTGGTCTGCCGCCGTGCTGTTTGTGTGCAACTGGCTTATCTATTTCCTGACCGCACCCGTTGCGCGTCTGGCCGGTATGGAGCCGGACGCTGCCGAGCTGACTGTGAGCGTTATGCTTGTTATCAGCATAATAAAGCCCGTATTCTGGCCGTTGGCCTTTACGCCGATGAACGGAATGCGCGCCGCCGGCGACGTAAATTATATAATGGTGATGTCCAGCGTGAGCATGTGGATTTTCCGCGTTGGACTGACTCTGCTGCTCTGCCGCGCGCTGCATGTGGGGCTTATCGGTATCTGGTGCGGCTACTTTGCCGACTGGGCTGTGCGCTCCGTTATTTTCACGCACCGGTTCTACAGCGACAAATGGCACAGCCGCAAGATAATAGAGGATGTATGAAAGACGGCGGGAGCTGTTTCCCTCCGCTGCAGAATGTAAAAAGGCCAGGCGAGCAATCGCCTGGCCTTTTTACGTACACCCACAATTATCTTTCACTGGGCACCGTCACCGCATCTCCAAAGATGAAATCATCAATATCTTTTCCCATCTTCGCACCTCCGTAAAACAGTCTATAGGTTATTCTATGCACAAAATATGAAAAAGATTCCTGAAAAAAATAAAAAATTTGAAAACTATTTATCTTCGCACCGCAACGTAACCGACACAATCTCAGGTGTATTAAAAATTCTCGGCGCAACAGGGCTCTGTCCAAGTCCTCGCGATATCACGAGCTTATATTGTCCAACCTCATGAACCCCGTCAACGTAGTCTGGGAACAATACCCGCCCCGTGCCAAGCACACCGCCGAGCACCGGCAGGCGGATTATCCCACCGTGCGCATGGCCGCAGAGAATGACATCAACCGGCAAATCGGGGTATTTTTCCGCCCAATAGTTGCGGTGCCCGAGCAGCACAGTGAAGGCGTCGCCGTGATTGCCGCGCACAAGGTCAATTATTTCGTCCGGCTCCGACATGTCCCGCCAGCCGTTTGGGTCCTCCACTCCCGTCAGCACAATACTCTCTCCGCCGCGCTCGAGCACCACGCATTCGTTGCGGAGATATTTCACGCCGTGCTTTTCAAAAAACTCCTCAAGCTCCGGCAGCAGGGATGAGGACCACTCATGGTTGCCGCTGACATAATATACCGGCGCTATCTCCGTCAGCGCGCCGAGCAGTGCATCGATGACCTCCATGTCCGTAAACTCGTCTGCCAAATCGCCCGTTACCGCGATGATATCCGGCGTCTCGCGCCGCACCTGCTCAAGCAGTCGGGTGTTGCCCTTGCCGAACTGAGCGCCGTGTATGTCGCTGAGCTGTACAATAGTGAAGCCGTCGAACTGCTCGGGCAGCCGCGGAGAGATAAGCGCATAGCGCGTCGTAGTCAGCCGGCAGCGGCCGTCAAGCACCAGCGCGGCACATGCCAGCGCCACAGCCAGCACTGCGTATGGAAGTCTGCGTTTGATTTTATGTTTTTTCATGTTCTTACCTTTTTCAAGCGAGGATTTTGCCCGCATTCAGCGGGCAGACTTATTATAGCACATTCAAGCCGTCGAATAAAGTACTTTGCGCAAGGCGCTGTGCTTGAGGAGAAGAAAAAGTGAGCTTTTGGTATATTTTAGCTTGAAACTTGGCGTATGTTACTGTATAATAACAAAACACGGCATTTATGCAAACCAACACGAAAAGGATGAAAAACTATGAGTGCATCAAAACAGAAAAAGGTCCGCAGCGACCTGCGCGCGGACGGTCTTGACCGTAAAAGCGAGGAAGAGCTCAAGGCCGAGGCGTCAAGCAGGCGGTTCAGGCGCAACGCCATCATCACCGTTGTCGTCGTTGTGCTCGTGTTCGCCGCGGCGTTAGTTGTCAACTCAAACCTGTTCTACACGGGGACGACCGCCATAACCGTAGGCGGCACTGAATATACCGCCGCTGAGTTCAATTTCTATTTCAGAAGCGCCTACAATGCTTTCTGCAATGAAAACGAGCAGTATCTCAGCTACATTCTCGACACCAGCGCCCCGCTGGATGAGCAGGTTTATTCCGGCGGCACGGACGGCGAAACTACCTGGGCCGACTTTTTCACTGAGCAGGCCAAGGCCCAGATGAGCCAGGTTACCGCGCTGTACGACCAGGCCGTGGCAAACGGCTACACCATCTCGCAGGAGGGCAAGGACGGCATCGAGTCGAGCATTTCCTATTATGAGCTATATGCCGGCTACCAGAACATGACGCCCGACGGCTATATGGCCGCGCTGTTCGGCAAGGGTATGACCCAGGACCTCTACCGCCAGTGCATGACAAAGTATGTCACCGCCACCGAGTACGGCCAGAGTGTGATGGAAAGCTACAGCTACAGCGACGAGCAGCTTGACGCGCGCTACGCCGAGATAGCGGACGATTATGACGTTATCACCTTCCATTCGTACTTTGTCAGCAATTCCCGCGACGAGTACAGCGAGATGGACGACGAGGCCAAGGCGGCCGCGTCCCACGACGCAGCCGAGGAGCTGGCCGCAAGCGATTCATTTACCACCTTCTCCGATAAGGTTTACGAGCTGTTGAATGAGGAGGCCAGGGAAAGCTATGAGCCGGGCGAGTCCACGCTCAATACAATGTCCGGCGGCAATATCGCCTCTTATTACCCTGACTGCGCCGACTGGCTGCGCGACCCTGCACGCATTGAGGGAGACTCCACCGTTGTGGATACAGGGACGGGCTCCTATGCCGTTATGTATGTTTCACGCAACGACAATCAGTACAATCTTGTGAACGTGCGGCATATTCTCATTCGCGCTGAGGCGGACGAGAACGGCGAATACACAGCCGAGGCTCTTGAAGCAGCTCACAAGCGTGTCGAGGAGATTGAGGCCGAGTGGAAGCAGAACCCGACGGAGGACAATTTTGCGGCTTTGGCCGGTCAGTATTCCGAGGATACCGGCTCAAACACCAACGGAGGCCTTTATGAGAACGTTGCCGAAGGGCAGATGGTAGAGGAGTTCAACGACTTTTGTTTTGGCGGCCGCCAGCCCGGAGACACGGCCATAGTTCACGGCGAGAGCGCTAACTATAACGGCTATCATCTTATCTACTTCGTGGGCGAGGGCCCTGTCTACGCCGACTACATTGCTGAGAACGTCATGCGCAATGAGGACTTCAACACGTATGTAACCGAAATCTCCGCCTCCTATGGCGCGGAGGAGGGCTTTGCTTTCCGCTTCACAAACCGCAAGTAAGACAAAAATATGAAAAAGGGCCGTCCAAAGGGCGGCCCTTGATTTTACGGAGGGGAAGATGGCAGACAGATTTTTAAGGCAGGAAATGCTGCTCGGCCGCGACGCGATGAAAAAGCTCGCGCACAGCCATGTCGCGGTTTTCGGCGTCGGCGGCGTAGGCTCCTGGTGCGCCGAGGCGCTTGCGCGCGCGGGAGTGGGAACACTTACTCTGGTGGACGAGGACAGTGTTTCAGAGACAAATATAAACCGCCAGATAGAGGCTTTAGAATCCACTGTCGGTATGGGCAAGGCCGAGTGTATGGCGCGGCGCATAGCCGACATTGCGCCGGACACATGCGTTTTTCCTGTCCGCGCACGTTATGAGCCGGTCTCCCGTGATGAGTTTTTTGCCGCAAAATATGATTACATCGTCGATGCGATTGACCTCGTTTCCTGCAAAATTGACCTGATTGTCACGGCGCTGAACAGGGAAGTGCCAATAGTCTCCGCTCTGGGAACTGGCAACAAGCTTGACGCCGGCCGGTTGAGACTGTGCGACATAGCCGAGACGAGCGGCTGCCCATTTGCGCGCGTGGTCCGGCGTGAGCTGCGTCGTCGCGGTGTGGAGCACCACATGGTGGCCTTTTCGCCGGAGGAGGCAAGAGCTCCGGAGCAACTGGAAGCCCCGCCCCCAGGGCGGCGGAGCGTGCCGGGGTCTGTGGTTTGGGTGCCCGCCGCAGCGGGACTGCTGCTCGCGCAGCATGTAGTCAGAAGGCTGTGCGAAGTATAGAAAGCGCGAAGCTGCTTATAAAAAAGCGGGGGTGAAAGCCCCCGCTTTTTTATCTTTGGTCGTATTGCTTGACCTCGACCGACTGCTTGTCAAAATCAATGAAAATCTGATATGCGTAGTTGTCCTCGCTTGTATCCCATATTTCAACGTATTTGGGCGTAACCTCAATCAGAATTTCCGTGTCCTCGTGCGAGTATTTGTTGTAGCTGCCCCAGAGAAATTCCTTGTACAGCTTTTCAAATTTTCTGTCCGGCTCATCGACAACAAGCCCCTTGTTATCGGCCAGTCCCTCAATCTGTACGCCGCTCCAGCACAGCGCTACATGCGGATTTTCAATAAGCTGCTTTGTCTTGCGAAACTCCCTGTCCGTCTTGAAATATACCTTCCCGTCGTAAAACAGACAGCTTACGTTGCGCACCATCACATAGTCGTTGACCGAGCTGGCGAGGGCCATGATTTTCCAGTCGCCGAGCTTTTCAAACATGAGCTCCACGGCCTGCTCAAAGCTCAGACTTTTGTCCACGCTGAATTTCATAGCAAATTCTCCTTATGAAATAAATTTCTTTATCGGTATGCTTATCTTCTTGTAGACAAGCATGGTAATAACGGAGGTTGCCGTCCGTGATATGAGATTAAACGGCACGACGGAGAAAGCGGCCACGGTGGGGATGCTGGTGATATTCGGGTTTATCTCATGAAAGATGCCGATTATCTGTTCCCAGGTCATTCCGTACAGGTACATGTACATCGGGAAGGTGACGTAGAGGTTGCCCACCACGGACGCGGCCACGCCGATAACGGTGCCGAGCACGAGGCCGATTACCGCTCCCTTTTTGGTGCGGTGCTTACGGTAGTACATAATTGCCGGCAGCACGTAAGCAATGCTCAGGATAAGGTTGAGAATTTCGCCTGTGAACATGGAGCTTGTGCCCTTGAATATTAGCTTGAGTACAAGCTTGAGCACGATGATTTCCACCGCGCCTACGGGGCCTAAAATGAAGCCGCCGATAATCTCCGGCAGGGCCGAGGCGTCAAACTCCGCGAAGGGAGAGAGTATGGGCACGGAAAACTGAAAGTACATGAGAATGAAGGACAAAACCCCCATCAGTGCGGTTATCACAAGGCTGCGTACCTTCGTTTTCTGCGCGGGCCTGACTGCCTTGACCGCTGCCGTCCGTGCGGGGCTGCCTGTCTGACCTGCGGCAGCTGTGTTGATTCTGTTGGTGTTTTCCATGATGCGTTCCTCCTGATGTTTAAGATATTAAAGCGAAACCTCAAGCACCATGGAAACTCAATAAAAAACAGACGTGCCCCGGAAAATCCTCGGAGCACGTCTGATTAAAATCAAGATATAAAACTGAGCATTCTCACGGCAAAGCCGCATCCAACAAGCGGACGCCGCAAAAAACACAGCCTATGTCTTTTCCCATCCGGACTGTACCGTCGGTAACGGAATCTCACCGTTTCGGCCTCAAAAGAGGTTCATGGACTGTAACCAT
The DNA here is from genome assembly GCA_949744025.1 of uncultured Eubacteriales bacterium. Taxonomy (GTDB): domain Bacteria; phylum Bacillota; class Clostridia; order Oscillospirales; family Oscillospiraceae; genus JAMPGF01. Next base: position 17,213 of record CATJWA010000202.1, on the reverse strand, counting down.
CGGTCGGGAATTTCACCCTGCCCCAAAGACACTTTTCAGTTTTGCTTTATCCTTAGTTTATTACAGCCTCCTCCCTTTGTCAATTAGCACAGTTGCTATGTATTGGCCGGTATGCTATAATAAATTACAGCGGTTTCGACAAAAGCTTGTTGCCATTTTCGCCTGCTATGCACAATGGACGGGAGCAGAGCTTGAATTGATGCCCACTATAGGCTATAATTGTAAACTGTAGATACAGGTGAAACGGAGGCGGCTAAGATGTACAGACCACTGGCGGACGAGATACGTCCGCAGACGCTTGACGAGATGGTGGGACAGCGGCACATACTCGGAAACGACGGTATGCTCCGACGTATTGTCAGCAGCGGCAAGATACCAAACATGATTTTCTACGGTCCCTCCGGCACGGGCAAGACCACGGCCGCGCGGATTATAGCAAGCTGCACAAACCGCACGCTGCGTAAGCTCAATGCAACTACCGCAGGGATTGCCGATATAAAGGAGATTATCGAGGAGCTCGACACGCTCCTGACGCCGGACGGGGTTCTGCTTTACCTCGATGAGATACAGTATTTCAACAAAAAGCAGCAGCAATCTCTGCTTGAATTTATAGAGAATGGAAAGATAACGCTTATTGCGTCCACCACTGAAAACCCCTATTTCTGCGTGTTTAACGCTATACTGAGCCGAAGCACCGTGTTTGAGTTTAAGCCCATTTCCGCCGAGGACGCGGAGACTGCCGTTCTGCGCGCGATAGACTATCTGTGTGAGCGCGACGGCGAGCGGGCGAACACCGAGCAGGGAGTGACGGCATATATCGCCGCTGCCTGCGGCGGCGACGTGCGCAAGGCGATGAATACTGTTGAGCTGCTTTTTGCCGCGGCACGGCGAAGGGACGGCGAGGTGCAGCTCACACTCGACGACGCGAAGGAAATTTCCCAGCGCAGCGCGATGCGGTATGACCGCGATGGGGATGCGCATTTTGACATTCTCTCGGCTCTGATGAAATCCCTGCGCGGCTCGGATGTCGACGCGGCCATACACTATCTGGCGCGCCTGCTCGAGGCGGGGGACCTGTTATCAGCCTGCCGGCGTATACTATGCTCGGCCTGTGAGGATATAGGAATGGCCTATCCCCAGGCAATACCGATAGTGAAAGCGTGTGTGGACAGCGCGCTTCAATTAGGTATGCCCGAGGCGCGCCTGCCGCTTGCCGACGCGGTGATACTGCTGGCCACCGCGCCCAAATCAAACAGCGGCGTCATTGCCATAGACACGGCTTTGGCTGATGTGCGCGCCGGCAGGACCGGCGGTATCCCGCGCGAGCTGCAAAACGTCCACGCCGACGGCACGGGTTTTGAGCGCGAGCAGGGATATCTCTATCCGCACGACTATCCAAATCACTGGGTGCAGCAGCAGTATATGCCGGACGAGCTGAAGAACCGGCATTACTACAAATACGGTGAGAACAAGACCGAGCAGGCCGCCCGCCGGTATTGGGAGGCCATAAAAGGCGGGAGGGAGTAGGACATGGATATACAGGTCGGCGATATACTCACGATGAAGAAAAGCCACCCATGCGGAAGCTGCCGCTGGGAGGTACGGCGCATAGGAGCAGACTTCCGTCTGCGCTGCTGCGGCTGCGGACACGAGGTTATGGGAGCGCGCTCGAAGTTTGAGCGCAATATCCGCGGTGTAGAGAGGCAAGGTGAGAGCCGTTGAGGTACGAGGGGACAATCTATCGCCCGCCGGGTGAGTGGAAAAGCTATCTTCTCCAATGCACTGTCGGATGCAGCTATAATGAGTGTACCTTCTGCGAGGCGTACAAAAATAAAAGCTTTCGTGTAAAACCGCTCGACTATGTAATAGAGGATATAAACAGGGCGAGTGTCCTTTATCCACAGACAGAGACAGTTTTTCTCTGTGACGGAGACGCGATAGTGCTGCCAATGGATTATCTGCTTGCGGTGCTCAGGCGCATTAAAGCGGCTTTTCCAAGGCTGCGCCGCGTAACCAGCTATGCAGGACCGGTAAGCAGCATGAAAAAGACTCCAAAGGAGCTGCGCAGGCTGTGCGGCGCGGGGTTAAACCGTGTATATCTCGGAGTGGAAACCGGAGACAGCGAGCTGCTCGCGAGGGTGAAAAAGGGAGTGGATGCCGAGGGAATGCTTCGTGCGGGTCTGGCTCTGCGCGAGGCCGGATTTGACCTGTGGGTCACGGTAATTGCCGGACTTGAAGGCGGAGGCGAGGCGTATCTGCGCAATGCGGCCCTGACGGCGCGGCTTCTCAACCGGATGCAGCCGCAGCATCTTTCGGTTATGACATATATGCCAATGTACAATACCCCGATGTATGAGGATATCATGACCGGAAAAATGGCAGTGCAGTCTCCCCGCGAGTCCTTGCAGGAGACGCGCGAGCTGCTCCGGCTGCTCACGCTCAGGGACACTCATTTTACCGCGAATCATCCGTCAAATCTGCTCCCGCTAAAGGGCACAATAGACGCGGACACTCCGTGTTTTTTGAAAATGCTTGACGAGGAAATCTCCCGCGCAAGTACCAGACGTACCATAAAAGCGCATATGCACGGGTAATGACCAGCAAAAAGGTGGGAATGAGGCCGCAATATGCGGCCTCATTCCTTTGCAGGATGAATTTGATGTGCCCCAGCCAAATCGCGACATCAACGTACCTGATGTCGCGGTTGAAGCACAAACAAACCCTTACAGAGAGCTCCGTAAATTGCAACAAATACAGTGCTATGGTCGGATAAAAATGTGATGAAAGCTGAGCATTGGCAACATGAAAGGTAAAAGGGAGCCGCGGAGTGGAGCTACAGCGTAACCTGCATTGGCATAGCGGTTTTGTGCCTATTTAAAATCGTTGTTTCAACAGTAGACAATTTACTGTTTTGGTGGTAAAATTTAAAATGATACTATGGAGGACTGTGCACTGGACACAGCTTCATCATGAGCTTGGGAGGTTATAGCATGAAACGCAGAGTACTTAGTTTCATCATCACTCTGGCTTTGTGCCTGAACCTGTGCCCCGTGTGGGCATTGGCTGCTGACGCGGGGACAGACGGCGGGCTGTGCCCACATCATCCGGAGCATACGGATGAGTGTGGGTATGTTTCTCCGGTATTGGAACAGGAATGTACTCATAACCACGACAGTGGTTGCTATACGACAGAAACGGAATGTATTCACGAGCATACGGCCGAGTGTTATCCAACCACGGATGACAATACCGAGGCGGATGCTCCGGATTTGTGTACGCATACGTGTACAGAGGACAGCGGCTGCGTCACCCGAGTGCTGTCCTGCACACATGAGCACGACGACAGCTGCGGATACGTTCCGGAAAATCCCGGAGCACCCTGCGAGTTCGTCTGCCGGATTTGTCCCATCGAAGACCTGATAAGCAAGCTGCCGGACAGCGTTTCGGCGGACAACAGCGAGCAGGTACAGGCGCAGCTCGACGAAATTTACGCCCTGTATGACGAGCTGACAGAGGACGAACAGCAGCAGGTGGACCTGTCGCCCTGTGTTTCGCTGCTGGACGGTATAGACGGGATGGACGCTGAAGTACTGGGCTACGATGCTCTCGACAGCGACGGCAAATATATACTGACCGAGGATACAAGCCGTGACACGCCGTATGTGGTAGATAAGGTCCTGACGATGGACACAAAAGAGTTTACCTTAACCGCAACGCAGTCAAACGCCATACAGGTGACCTCGACGGGCGAGCTGCAGCTTATGGGAAAGGTTACCTCTACAAAAGGCGCCGGTGTGGAGGTCCAGTCCGGCGGCTCCCTGAGCATCACGGGGCAGGGCACGGTCATTCGCGGCTTAACGTATGCTCTGGACGTTGCCGCTGACGCAACGGTGCAGCTGTCCACCGGTACTTATGTCAGTACTGGCGGAAAGGCCGCGATTCAGGCAGTGGACGGTGATTTTGCCGAGCTGCTGGCAGAGGGGTACGCTTTTTTTGATAAAGACCGCAATCCAATTCTGCCGGCAGATATGGCAACGGCTACGGCGGTCATGGTTGGCGAGTGTACGGAGCATTCAAAGGGGAGCTACACGCACAACGAGGGGGCTGCGACGCATACCTGGACTTGTGAGTACTGCGCAGCGGAGGAGTCAGAGGCGTGTACGTTTACCTTTGATGAAAACGGGATTGGAACATGTGACAAAAATTGCGGTAATACGCTCACGATTGATGTCGACGAGAGTAAGCTGGGTGATCTGGTCTATGATGGCACCGATAAAACGGCAGATGTCACTCTCACGGTTAAGCTGAACAACGCTACCGAGCTGACGAAAGATACCGATTATGAGGTGAGCCATACGACCCGCGCCGACGTCGGCGAGATAACGGTTACCGTGACCGGCAAGACATTCAATGGCACCTTTATCAAGACTTATCATGTTGCGCAGGATAAGCCGGGGATTAAATGGGATGCGACTGCAAAAGAACTTGAATATGATGGCAGACGCACTACGATAGAAGATGAGCTGCCGAGTATCACCATCACCATAAAAGCTCCCAACATCGAGGACCTGCACCCGTATATTCAGTATTCCTATAGAAAAGCCGGTGATACGGAGTTTACGGACGGTCTGCCGCTCGACGCGGGCGAGTATGAGATTAAGGCGTACCTGCTGGAAAGCCAGAACTATACAGCGGCTGAAACAAATCCGCTTCTGTCACTGACCATAAAGGCAATCGACCCAGTCAAAGCTGCACCCTCGGCTACAACGCCGACGTATAACCGCAGTGCGCAGGCGCTTGTTACGGCGGGCACTGTGGACGAAAGGGCAGTGGGGGCGAAAATCCTGTTTACGACAAGCCAAACCGGCCCATACGACGAAACAATTCCCACCGGCACCGACGCGGGCAGCTATGATGTCTGGTATAAGGTGGAGGGCAGCGGCAACTATAATGCTGTTGGGCCGACTAAAATCGACGGAGTAGAAATCCTGCGCAAGCCGATCACGCCCGCGATTACGGTGCAGGAATCGTCATATGTATACGACGGCAGCAGGAAAGCACCGACGGTTACGGTCAAGGACGACACATTCGTGCTGGATGAGGGCCAGTACACGGTAACGTGGGCGGGTACAAAGAATCAGGCGGACAGTGACATATTGAGGGTTGTCGATACATACACGGCGACCATCACTGGCAAAGAGGCCGCAAATGGCGGAAATTATGAATTTACTGCCACCGCTGTGGTTGAGATTGTCCCGGCAGACCAGGTCGCGATAAACATTACCGGCCAGCCCGCTGAGGTTTACTACGGAGACACGGTCAGCACACTGGGAACCACCGGCGGAACCGGAAACGGGGCGGTGGCGTGGAGCATTGCGGCAGGCGGAGCCAAGTCCAATATCAATGCGGCCACGGGCGTACTCACCGTCAAGGACGTCGGGTCCATCACGGTCAAGGCGGAGCGGACTGTTCCCAACTACGGAACCGCCAGTGATACCTGGACCTTTACCGTGAAGCCGAAGCCGGTTGTGGCGGAGGTGACGATTGCGCCGAAGGTCTACGACGGCAATGCCAGTGTTGCCAATTCCGCCATCACGGCGACTGTGAAGGACGGCGATTTGGTAGACCCTGCGGACAGCTTCACGCTGAGCGGACTGACGGGTGCGTATGACGATGCCAACGTCGGAACAGGCAAGACGGTCACGCTGGATGACACAAACGCGACAAAGGCGGATGACAGCGGCAAGTACACAGTCAGCTATCCCGACACCGTTAAGGGCGATATTACGCCTAAGAATATTGCCGTGACGGTCGAGCTGTCCGGCGAGGGGCTGAAAGAGGACGGCGGCACATATTTTTACGTCTATGACGGTAGCGCAAAAACGCCTGACGTTACCGTGAAAGACGCCGGGGGCAACATTATCCCAGCAGGCGAGTACGCGGTTGCGTACAGCAACAATATCAATGTGGGCACCGCGACTGTGACCGTCACGGCAAAGGACGGCGGCAACTACACGTTTACGCCTGAACCTGTTACCGAAACTTTTGGGATTAAGGAAGAACAGGCCAGGGTTATCACCGCCCCCGAGGCGGCGGGAGAGCCGCTCACCTTCAGCAACAGAGACCAGAAGCTTGTGACCAAGGGCGAAGCTTACGGCGGCACGATGGTTTACTCTGTGGACGGTGAGAATGGGACCTATGAGGAAATCATACCCGGCAAGACTGACGCCGGCGATTACACGGTACATTATAAGGTGCAGGGCGACGCCAACCACAGCGACTCTGACGTTGGCTCGGTGACTGTCACTATTGCTCCCAAGACTGTGAATAACCCCACTATTGAGCTGTTTGACGGCGATGCTGCCCTTGTAAGCTACACTTACGACGGTAACGCAAAAGAACCCAGGGTTGTAGTCAAAGACGGCAGCACGGTTATTGACGAAGGCGAATACAACGTCGTCTACAGCGACAACACGAATGCCGGTAAGGGCACGGCCAGCATCACCGACAAGCTGAACGGCAACTACACTGTGACGGGCTCGGCGACATTTGTGATTGAAAAAGCGCCTCCGACAGTTACGGCACCGAGGGGGAAAACCGGTTTGCGATACAACGGCGAGCTTCAGGAGCTGGTCAGCGCGGGCGCTTCAGGCGACGGCACAATGTACTACTCGGTGAACGGCGGGAATTATTCCACTGATATTCCCACCGCTTCCGCGGTCGGCACGTATACCATTGACTGGAAGGTGCTGGGCGACGCTAACCACAGCGACACGGTCCCTGCAAGGCTGGACGCGGTGAAAATCGAGAAAAACACCGTAACAAATCCCAGAATTGCTCTGTCCTCGGATACGTTCACGTACAACGGAAACCAGCAGCAGCCTGTAATTACCGTCTACGACGGCAACAATCGTATCATCCCGCAGCATGAGTACACGGTGACGATTACCGGTGCAAAGGGCAACAATATGGTGGATGTGGACACCTACACCATCACGATTGCTTCGGCGGCAAATTCCAACTACGATTTCCAGGGCAACTGCACCAAAACCTTTGAAATTGTGCAGGCGGACCAGGAGACAATCTCCATCACGGGCACTAAGGCGCAGGTCCTCTACGGTGACATCATACAGTTGGGAACCACGGGCGGCGCCGGCGGCAGTACAGTTACCTGGAAGATAGAGGGCAATACGGACACCACGCTCACGCAGGGCGGACTGCTCACCGTGAAGGACGTGAACACGGCTGTCAAGGTGACGGCGACGTGCTCTGCGGGAAATAACTACAAGGAGTGTCCGCCACCTGGGAGTTTACCGCGGCGAAGAAACCGGTGACGGCGGTGGTGACTGTCGCGTCGAAGGACTTCGACGACAGCACCAACGTTGCCGATGCCGACATCACGGCGACCGTGAAGCCCAGCGATTTGGCTTTCAGCGGGGACTCCATAACAATCGACGGCCTGACTGCTTCTTATGAGGACAAGAACGTTGGGACGAACAAGACGGTTAAGGTGAATAGTACCGGCGCGACCGCCGCCGGCACAAACGCGGATAAGTACGATATCACCTATCCCGCCACGACTACCGCGACAATTCGTCCAGTGGCCGCGAGTGTGGATACAGCTCCGGAGGCTGTGCTTTCCCTGACCTATGACGCAAGCCAGTCGCAGGAGCTGGTCACGGCGGGAACAGCGTCTGGCGGCACCATGGTATATTCTCTGGACGACACAAACTACACGCCGGCCATCCCCAAGGCAAAGGACGCAGGGGATTACACGGTCTACTACAAAGTCCGCGGCGACCAGAACCATACGGACAGTGCGGTCGGCACGAAGCCAGTGACTATCGACAAACAGGCTGTAGCAAAGGCGGATTTGCAGATTGAGCTCTCGCCGCCAAGCGCGCAGTATGACGGCGTCGTGAAGCGGCCCACGGTTACGGTTCGGGACACCGCAAACAACGTGATTCCGGCTGGGGAGTATACCGTTGTTTATGACACCGGAACGAACTGGAAAGATGTTGGCAGTCATACGGTCAAGGTCAAAAATGTCGCAGGCGGCAATTACATCGTTGCGGATAAAGACGCGACGTTTGAAATCAGCACAACCGCGCAGAACCCGCTGGAAATCGTAAACAAGCCCGGCCTCGTATACTACGGCGACACCTTCACGCTCAGCGCGACGGGCGGTTCCGGCGGTGAAAAGGTGGAATGGAGCAGCAGCGATAAAACTATCGCCCATGTTGACGCCAACGGTTTGGTGACGATAAAGGGCACAGGCTCCGCCACAATCACCGCGAAAAAGGCGGGCGGAACAAACTATGAGGCCGCAGAGGCGACCTATCCCCTCAACGCGCTGAAAAAACCGGTCACGGCGATTGTGAGCGCAGACGACAGGGTGTATGTCAAGGATAATAAGACTGCTGCGATCCATATCTCCTGGAAACAGGGCGATTTGGTCGGGACGGACAGTATTGATACCACGGGCATCACGGGAACGTTTGCCGACGACAGCGTCGGAACAAACAAGACTGTGACCATCACCGGCGACCCCGTCTCTGACGCAACCTCACAGAAGTACGACATCACCATTCCGCGCAGCACTACCGCGTCCATTCTAAAAGCGGACGCCACGGCGCCAACGCTGACGGCAAATAACCTGGTGTACGACGGAACGGCGCAGGCCCTTGTGAGCGGCGGAAATGCAGGTACAACGCTCTACTCCGACAGCCGGAGCGGTGTTTATACTGGGACAGTTCCAACCGGAACAAACGCGGGGACTTACACGGTCTGGTACAAGGAGCAGGGCGACGATAACCACAACGAGTCTGAGCCGCAGGCCGTGACGGTGACTATCAGCCCGAAGACGCTGACGGCGGACACGACGAATACCACGCTGTCCGGCAACGACTTGAAAACAGAGACCGCCGATGGTACTACTACGTATTACTATCTGTATGACGGCTCCGACAGGACGCCCATCGTGACCATCATGGACGGCGCGGCAATAGTTCCCGCCGGAGAGTACACGGTCAGCTACAGCAACAATAAGAACGTCAGCACCGATACTGTCAAAGCGACCGTGACCGTAACGGACAACACGGACGGCAACTACACCGTCAGCGGCAGCGTGACCTTTGAAATCCGCAAGGGCGGCGCGCAGCTGACCAGTCCGCCGCGGCCCAGGACACTGACCTACACCGGAGCGGAGCAGGAGCTTGTGGATATGGGCTCCGCGGAGGGCGGGCACATTGAGTACGCTGTGAAAGAGGGCGAGGCAGAGCTAAAATATTCGGCTGCCATCCCCAAGAAAACCGACGCGGGCACCTACACCGTATTTTATAAGGTGGTCGGCGACGACAACCACGAGGACGACCCGACGGTCGGCTCCGTCACTGTGACCATCAGCCCCAAAACGGTTGTCAGCCCGGTCGTTACGGTGTCCGGGAACTATACCTATGACGGCAGCGCGCAGGCGCCGGCTGACGGTGCTGTCGAGGTCAAGGACGGCACCACGACCATTCCGGCCATCGAGTACGCCCTGTCATACAGCGACAACGTAAACGCCGGCACGGCGAAGGTCATTGTCACTAACGCCAACGGCGGCAACTACATTGTAAATGGTACGGGAACCTTTGAGATTACGAAGGCGGCCGCGCCGATGCCGACGGCCCCCGAGGGATTCACAGGTCTGCCTTACAACGGCGCCGAGCAGGAGCTTGCCAAGGCGGGCAGCGTGTCCGGCGGAACGCTGGTGTATTCTCTGGATCAGGATGGGGAGTATACTCAGGCTGTTCCCACGGGGAAGGATAAGGGAAGTTACACGGTCTGGTACAAGGTGCTGGGCGACGAAAACCACGAGGACGGCACAGCCGTTTCGGTGAGTGCTTCCATCGTCGTGAATAATGTGACTGCACCCACCATCCAGCTAACGCCTGATCAGGCGACGTACAACGGTGAGAAGCAGGAGCCGGCGGTCACTGTCAAGGATGACAAGGGGCTTGTTATTGACGGCAGCGAGTACACGGCAGCGTATGCGGCTGACGGCGGAAGTGCCGTTACTGAGCTGATTAATGTCGGCACGTACACACTGACCATCACCGGAAAAGCTGACGGAAACTACATCTTTGACGCCACGGACGGCAAGAACACCGCTAAATTTAAAATCCTTGCGGCGGACCAGACGCCGCTGACTATCGAAGGCAAGCGGGATAAGGTCTGCTACGGCGACACAATCCAGCTCAGTACGACGGGCGGCGACGGCGAGGTAACCTGGGATGTCGGCGGCTCCTTGATTGCGACGATTGACAGCAGCAGCGGACTGCTTAAAATCACAGGCTCGGGCGCTTCCGTCACGGTCACGGCTACCAGTAAGGCTGCCGGCTACGATGATAAGACCGCAGCATGGGTGTTTTACGCGGACAAAAAGCCGGTCACGGCCGTTGTGACGGCGGCGGCAAAGACCTATGACGGGGTTACGCCTGCCACTACCACAGTAACCGCGACGCTGCAAAGCAGCGATTTGGTAGGCAGCGATAAGGTCGAAATCACCTTGACCGGCACCTTTGAGGACCCCAACGCGGGAACCGACAAGAGGGTGACCGTTGACAGCACGAACCCGACCTTCTCCGCCGACAGCACGGGGCAGGGGAACTACAACATCACCTATCCCGCCGCGACAACCGCGTCGATTCTCAAAGCGGACGTAACGGGCGTGAACGCTCCGGCGGCGGTGACTGGTCTGGAGTACACCGGCAATTCCCAGCCGTTGGTCACGGCAGGGACTGTGACGGGCGGCACAATGGAATACTCCCTGAACAACATTGTGTATTACACCAGCCTTCCCACCGGCACCGACGCGGGCGGCTATGACGTCTGGTACCGTGTGAGGGGTGACGGCAACCACAAGGATGTGGAAGGGAAAAAGCTGGACAACAAAGTTACCATCGCCCAGCAAAATGTGAGTGCGGACGCTCTCATCATCGAGTTTGACCCCAGCGGCGCGTCGTATGACGGCAATGTTCACAGGCCGGTGGTCACGGTCAAGGATAAAAATAACCGCGTGATTCCGGACAGTGAGTACGGGCTCAGCTACGGTGACACGGACTGGACAAAGGCTACGGCAGATACCGTACACCACATGGTGACGGTCACCAACAAAACAGGCGGCAACTATGTCATCGATGAGAAAAAGCAGGAGTTCACCATCACCCACGCTGGCCAGAGCCCGCTGTCGATTATCAATCAGCCCGGCAGTGTCCGGTATGGCGACAGCTTTACGCTCAGCACGACCGGCGGCTCCGGAACGGCAGCCGTGGTCTGGTCAATCAGCGGCGGTGGAGTTGCTCAAATCGACCAGAACGGGCTGGTAAAGGTCCTGAAATCCGGCTCGGCTACAGTCACGGCCAGAAAGCCGTCCGACGGCGGCTATGCCGAGACCACGGCAACATGGTCGTTCAGCGCGGAGAAGAAGGTTGTCAGACCCGTCGTGACCGCTAAGGACAAAGAGTATGACGGAAAAGACGACGCCGTGCTGGAAATCACGTGGAAGGACGGCGACCTGCTGGGCGACGATACCATTGATCTTGATTCTGTTTTGACAGGCAGGTTCAGCGACGCCAGTGTCGGCACCGGCAAGAAGGTGACGATTACCGGTACGGCACCCGAAAGCGACAAGTACGACATAAAGATTCCCGCGTCCACTACGGCATCCATCACTCCGAAAGCCGCCAGTGTGGCAGGTGTGACAGCCAAACCCAGTCTGGAGTACACCGGCGTGGAACAAGCACTGGTCAGCGGCGGCACGGCGACAGGCGGTGACCTTGTGTATTCTCTGGATGGTATCAGCTATGGTCCGAACATCCCCACGGGGAAGAACGCGGGCAAGTACACGGTCTGGTACAAGGTTCAGGCCAGCGAGAATTATAAGGACAGCGCGGCCGCTGTGATTCCTGTGACCATAAGCCCGAAAACGGTGAACAGCCCCGTTATCGAGCTGTCCGGAGACGGCTTGAAGCAAGATGCCGGCGGTTACTACTATGAGTACGACGGCACAGCGAAGAAGCCCGACGTTGTGGTCAAGGACGGCAGCACCTTGATTCCTGCCGGCGAGTATACGGTGAGCTACAGCAGCAACACAGCGGTGGGCACCGCAACCGTTACGGTAAGCAACGCCGACGTAGGCAACTACACCGTCAGCGGTTTGGTCAACTTTACAATCAAGGCGGGGGTCCCCGCCATGGTGAGTGAGCCGCAGCCGAGGGAACTGACCTACACCGGAAGGGCGCAGGCGCTTGTGACAGCCGGAACTGCGGTAAATGGCCGCGTGATGTATTGCATGGATGACCCGGACGGTGAGTATAAGAGGACAGTCCCCACGGCAAAGGATGCAGATATTTACACAGTCTGGTACAAGGCAGTGAGCGACGACGGCACTAATGAGACTGACCCGAACTTTGTGGAGGTGGAGATATTGCCGAAATCGGTAACCCCCACCGTCCTGATGGAAGGTCAGTATAGCTATTCGACCCCGTATACCGGCAGAGCACAGACGCCTGTTGTGACCGTAAAAGTGAATAGCCAGGAGCTCAGTGATTATAGTGTCAGCTACAGCAAAAACACCAATGTGGGAACCGCGGAAGTCATCGTGGAAAGCACAGGCGGCAATTACGAGTTCTTTAAAGTCGTGACGTTTGAGATCACAAAGAGCAAAGCGACATTTTTACAGGAACCACAAGTCAAAATCAACTTATTCTACACAGGGAAAGAGCAGAAGCTTGTTACAGGGGGAACCTCTGCAAACGGCCAAGTGCTCTACTCGACGGATGGCTTCACATTTTCTCCGTTAATCCCGACTGGGATCGAAAAGGGCAGCTACCCGGTTTATGCCAAGGTGCAGGGCGGCTCAACGTATGAGGAAAGTGATCTCTGGATTGGCTCTGTGGAAATTGGCACGAATACGGTGAATAACCCCATCGTTACCCTGTCCCAGAGCAGCTTCAACTACACCGGCAGCGCGCTGACGCCTACAGTCACCGTGACCGATGACAGCGGCAATGTGATTCCGGCCGGTGAGTACACGGTGAGCTACAGCAACAATACAAATGTGGGCGAGGCTACTGTTACTGTCACCGGCAAGGGGGACAACTACAGCTTTACGGCCGCTGCTAATTTCCAAATCGTTGGCGCGGGCCAGACCCCGCTGACCATAACAGGCAAGCAGGACACGGTCTATTACGGCGATACGCTCTCCCTTGGCACTTCCGGCGGCTCCGGCAGCGGCGCGGTGACATGGAGCGCAACCGGACCTGTTGATGTGCTCGGCGCCGGCCAGTACAAGGTCAACAAATCTGGCAGTGTCACCATCACGGCCACCAAGGCCGCGGGAGGCGGTTACGGCGAAGCCACAGATACCTGGACGTTCTACGCCAACCCGAAGCCGGTAAGCGCGATTGTGACGGCGGCGGATAAGCCCTACGACGGCAATGACACCGCCACGCTGACCGTCACCGTCAGCGGCGGCCTGGTAGCCGGTGACAGCATCAGCTCCGTTACAGCACAGGGCCACTTCACGGATGGGAACGTCGGGACGAACAAGACCATTATCATTACCGGCCTGACTATCCCAGCCGAGGTCAGCGCGAAATACGATATCAGCTGTCCCGCCACAACGACGGCGTCCATCACCCCGAAATACGCCGAGGTAATTTCCGCTCCGGAGAAAGCCGGAAGTCTGACCTACAACGGCAGTGCCCAGGCCCTGCTCACCAACGGCGGCACGGCGGACGGCGGCAATCTTATGTATTCTCTGGATGGCCGCGACTACAGCTATATTATCCCCACGGGTACGGACGCAAAAACGTATACGGTCTGGTATATGGTCGAGGCCGATGACGAAAACCGCAAGGACAGCATGCCTGTGAAATTGGGGGATGTGACAATCAGCGCGAACACAGATACGCCGAGTGTCCTGTGCACGCCGTCCACGTTCCAGCATGACGGCACGGCAAAGACTCCGGACGTGGTTGTCAGAGACAGCGCCCAGCGGGTGATTCCTGAGAGCGAGTACACCGTGACGCTCCCTGCTGACCGGACCGCGGTAGGCAAGTACACCGTTACCGTCACAGATAAGTCAGGCAGCGGCAACTACGAATTCACAGCTCCCGTTGAAGGGACCTTCGAGATTGTATCAGCCAGTCAGAGCCCGCTGTCTATCATCACCGACAAGCCAACCGATGTTTACTACGGTGATAGCTTCCGACTGAGCGCCATGGGCGGTTCCGGAAGCGGCGCGATAGAGTGGAGCATCGCGGAAAACAATGGCGTTGCGGAAATCAACGCTAACGGCGTCGTGACCGTAAAGGGCACAGGCGGATTCACCGTGAAAGCATACCGGAAGGGGGCGGACGGCTACAGCGATTCCAACACGGACAGCGTGCCGTTTGTGGCGAAGCCGAAGCCCGTGACGCCGGTGGTGACGGCCGCCGACAAACCTTATGACGGAAGCAAGACTGCTACGCTGACCGCGTCCTGGCCGAGCGGCGCTCTGGTGGGGACGGACACAATCACGCTCACGGTGGAAGGACAGTTTGACACGGCTGATGCCGGAAATGGCAAGCGGGTGAATATAACGGACCATACCGCCGCGGGAGCAAACGCAGATAAGTACGCCATCACCTGGCCCGAGAGCACAACGGCGTCAATCTACAAGGTGGACGCGAAGTTGGAAAACCGGCCGGCGGCCATTGCCCAGAGCTATGATGGAAGCGAGAAGACCCTTATCAGCGCCGGCAACACAGTTGACGGCATCGGCAAAATCGTGTACAGCCTGAGCCAGAGCGGCACATATTCGGAGGATATACCCACCGCCGTCAACGCCGGCAAGTACACCGTCTGGTACAAGGTTGCGGACAGCGTGAACTACACGGGTATCCCCGCCGCGTCGGTTGAGGCGGAGATTGCGAAAGCAACGCCGACCATTAGCACAAATCCCACGGCATCTTCTGGTACTGCGGGACAAAAGTTGAAGGACGTTTCGTTTAGTAACGGTGGTGCGGCAAGCGTAGAAGGCAAGTTTGCCTGGACAAATGGCGATGAGGTTTTAGCAGTGAGTAAAACTCAGTATGACGTGACCTTCACACCAAATGACACCGCAAACTACGAGACGGTCACATTCCAAATTGCGGTAACCGTTAATTCTACTCGAGAGTACGAGTCTGACGACACAAACGAGGTTCCGATGCAGACTACAGTCCGAGACGGCACGGCAAGCACCGTTGTGAGCCATGCGGCTGGCAGCGAGCTGGTGCGGGAGGCGGCCGCGAGTCAGAGTCCAAGCATTGTCATCAAGCCGGAAATTACCGGAGAAGTGACCAGAGCGGAGGTTTCTATTCCCGCTTCAACGTTAGGACAGATTGAACGTGAGACGAATGCGGCGCTCACCGTCTCCGCGCCCATGGCCGACGTGACCATCTCACGTGCCGCGCTGGATACACTGAGCAGTGCGGGCGGCACTGTTGGCGTCGCCACTGAGCAGGTGGAGCAGGGAGTTGAAGTTACCCTGACCGCAGGCGGCGAGAAGGTGGAAAGCGTTCCGGGCGGCGTGACACTCACCGTTCCAGCGGAGAATGCCGGTCCGGGTACAGTGGCAGTGCTGGTCCATGAGGACGGAACCCGCGAGACGGTCCGGAAAAGCGTTGCGGGAGACGGCAAGGTTAGTATTCCGCTGAATGGTTCCGCGACAGTGGAAATCGTGGACAACAGCAGGGAATTCACCGATGTCCCGCCCGAGAACTGGGCAGCCGATGCCGCGGCTTTCGCCAGCGCCCATGAGCTGTTCAGCGGCACCGGCGAAACGACTTTCAGCCCGGACCAGCCAATGAGCCGAGGAATGCTGGCTACAGTGCTTTACAGGCTGGAGGGCTGTCCGGCTCAGGATAAGACCAGTGAATTCAGCGACGTCAGCGGCGACGCATGGTATGCCGACGGTGTCGCCTGGGCTACGGAGAACGGCATCGCGGATGGCTATGGCGATGGCCAATTTGCCCCTGACGAGAGCATAACGCGGGAACAGTTTGCAGTCATGCTCTGGAAGTACGCGGGAAGTCCCGAGGCAAAAGACAAAACCCTTGCCTTCACAGACGCGGACCAGGCCAGCAGCTATGCTCAGGATGCACTGTGCTGGGCTGTGGAAAACGGCATATTGAGCGGCTACGGCGACGGCCAGCTTGTCCCCAGAGGAACAGCAACCCGCGCTGAAGCGGCGCAAATGCTGAAAAAATTCATGGAAAACATCTGATATAAATCGCCATGAATTGGGATGCTTCAAAAAACTTATCCCACAAAGGTTCAAAACAAAAAGAGCTTCGGCACATTTCTTGTGCCGAAGCTCTTTTTGTATCATATTAAATTTCAAAGGCCGTAATCTTCATTCAAATGGTCTGGAGGAGATTCCGGACATTGCCGGCAGCATTACCGCCGGTGAGCAAAAGGTTGTCGCCGGTACCTGGACTCTGTCCGGCATGGAAAACGGAACACGAAAAAACGTGCCCACAGGGAACCAAAGCCGACGGTTTACTTTGGGTGACGTTCCCTGAGTACGGCAAAGGCCTCGTCTGCCACTGCAATAGTCTGTGCGATATCATCGTCGGACAGTGCATAGTTCAGGAAATGATTGTGGTGGGTGGTGAAGAACACACCGCGCTTTACGCATTCGGCAATCCACTCCTGATGGAGCATCAGACTCGGGTCGTCGGCTAAACGCAAATAAAACAGGCTCGGCATACCGGATACGTGGAGGTCAAAGCCGTATTTTTTTCCCGCGGCGCGCAGGCCGTCGCCGACCTTGCGGCCCTTTTCGTCGAGAAGCTTAGGTAAATCCAGACGCTTCATCTTTTCAATGCAGGCAATACCGGCCGCAAAGGGCACGGCGGAGAGCCAGTAGCTGCCGGTATAGCTTATGCCGGAGACGGTGCCCTTTAAAAATTCTTTTCCGCAGAGGGCGGAGACATTGTAGCCGTTGGCCAGGGCCTTGCAGAAGCATATCAGGTCCGCCTCGAAACCGAAGAAGTGGTCGCTGCCCTGCAGGTCCAGCCGGAAGCCTGTACGCACGTCGTCAATAATCAGCAGGGCTTCATTATCGGTGCAGAGCTTGCGTACCTTCTGCCAGAAGCCCTCGGCGGGCAGCTCGTTGTCCGCGAAGTTCCCGTGCATGTAGG
>CATJWA010000201.1 GCA_949744025.1 uncultured Eubacteriales bacterium | reverse complement strand
GAGGAAAGGTTGTGGTGCATTGAACATTGCCCTTTTGGCACATGACGGTAAAAAAGAGCTCATGGTACAGTTTTGCATAGCTTATTGCGGCATTTTCGCGGGACACTCCATCTGTGCGACAAAGACTACCGGCAAACTTGTAAGCGAAGCCACAGGACTGCCTATAATTTCCTGCCTTTCCACAAGCCAGGGAGGAGCGCAGCAGATAGGCGCGCGAATAGTCTACAATGAAATTGACCTGGTTTTGTTTTTCTGCGACCCGGACGACGTGAAGGGTCAGGACAATGTAAACGAGATAGCCCGGCTGTGCGACCGGTACAGCATCCCCTTCGCCTCGAACATGGCGACGGCGGAGGTGCTTGTCCAGGGCCTGCGCCGCGGCGACCTTGCTTGGCGCGACATTGTAAATCCGCATACAAAGGGCTGACGGCCCTCAAAACGCGGCTTTGCGGCCGCCGGTTTGAAAATTTTTCCCGTTCAGGCGGCTTTGCCGCCTGAACGATGGCAGTTTGCCGCGCTGACCGGAGAGGAGTAGTCCGCGTGTGCGCCGTACAGAGAAGGAGCGTTTTGCTGAGAGCTCCGGGCGGCCGCGCGGATGAAGGACACTCCGCGAGCGGGCGCCGCGTCCGGCGCGAAACGGACGGCAAAAAGGGCGCGCTGAGCTTATCTGCAAATCATGCGCAGGCTGTGCGTGAATGGTTTGCGGGTATGCTCCAATGCGCTGAAATTGGGTGGCACCACGAGAAACGCTCTCGTCCCATGTTCCGGGACGCGGGCGATAATTTTTTTCTGGCAAAAAATACAAAATACCTCTCCCCCCCTCTCACCCATACCCTCCCGCAGCCGAAAAAAACGCAGCAACATATGCAACAAAAAACATAAGGAATTGAAAAAATGGAAAAAAACGAAAGAATCAGGCCCCGCACCCTCTCCGGCTTCATGGAGCTGCTCCCCCCCGACCAGCAGAAAATGGAGCGGTTTATGGAGACCCTGCGAAAAAGCTACTCCCTCTACGGCTTCACCCCTCTGGACACCCCAATAATCGAGTCGGCCCCCGTCCTCCTTGCCAAGGGCGGCGGCGAGACAGAGAAGCAGATTTACCGCTTCACCAAGGGCGAGAGCGACCTTGCCCTGCGCTTTGACCTGACCGTCCCCCTGGCCAAGTACGTCGCGCTCAATTACGCCAATTTGTCCTTCCCCTTCCGCCGCTACCAGATAGGCAAGGTCTACCGCGGCGAGCGCGCCCAGCGCGGCCGCTTCCGCGAGTTTTATCAGGCCGATATTGACGTGATAGGCGACGGCGCGCTGGACATCACCAACGAGGCGGAGATACCCTCCATAATCTGCCGCACCTTCACCGAGCTGGGCCTCAATCGCTTTGTCATCCGCGTCAATAACCGCAGGATTCTCAACGGTTTTTACGCCATTTTGGGCCTGTCGGCCAAAAGCGGAGACATCATGCGCACCGTGGACAAGTTAGACAAAATAGGCGAGGATAAGGTCCGCGAAATCCTCACCGGCGAGGAGCTTGCCCTCACCGCCGAACAGGCGGACGAGATTCTCCGCTTCATCGCCATCAGGGGCACTACAGCCGAGGTCCTGACCGCCCTTGAGGGCTGGCGCGGCAAAAACGAGCTGTTCGACCAGGGGCTGGACGAGCTGCGCGCCGTGACCGAGTACCTGCCCGAGTTCGGCGTGCCCGAGGAAAACTTTGCCGTGGACCTGACCATCGCCCGCGGCCTTGACTACTACACCGGCACCGTGTACGAAACCACCGTCACCGACTATCCCGAGATAGGCTCGGTCTGCTCCGGCGGCCGCTATGACGATTTGGCCGGCTACTACACCGACAAAAAGCTCCCCGGCGTCGGCATTTCGATAGGTCTGACAAGGCTTTTCTATGTCCTGAGCGAGCAGGGCCTGCTCTCCGACGAGATAGTCACCGCCCCCGCCGACGCGATTGTGATACCCATGACCGATGACCTTGCCTTCGCCGTAAAAACCGCCACAATCCTGCGAAACGCCGGCGTCCGCACCCAGCTTTACACCGAGAAAAAGAAGTTCAAATCCCGCATGAGCTATGCCGGAAAGCTGAATTTCCCCTTCGCCGTGCTGATAGGCGAGGACGAGATAGCCGCCGGCGCCGTGGCCCTGAAAAATCTCGCCACCGGCGAGCAGACCGCCCTGCCCCCCGAGGCCGCCGCCCGCGTGATACTTGAGGAGGTAAGCCGCCGCAACTCCGGCGCAGTCATCACCGGCAAGAAGGAGCGCCCCCCGTGCCCGGAAGGCTGAAAAGGCTGAAAAAACGCCATATCGCCGCCATCCTGGCCCTCGCCCTGCTGCTGGCGTGCGCGTATCTCTGGTATCCCCGCAGCTTCTCCCGATACCTCCGCGACCTCGACACCGCCGCGGACGCCCGGCTCTCGGCCATGTACTACGAGCCCGTCACCTTGCCCGACGGCAGACAGCGCGGCGAATGGTCCCATTTTGAGCTTGAGCACGGCGGCGAGGCGGCGGCCGAGCTGCTGGACATTCTCAGCCGCTACACCTACCGTCACAGCCTCACCGGGGTCCTCGAGCGCAGGACTCCGCTTGAGTACGACTGGATGGTCCATGTCTCGGCGGAGGACTGGTCTGTTGACCTGAACACCAATGAGTACGGCTATTACCAGCTCGGCCTCGACGTAAAGCTCCGCCTGCCCGACGGCGATGAGCGGAGCCTTACCATCATCGCCTACCGCCAGGACGAGCTTCTTGCCGAGGTCAACGCTCTGCTGGAAGAATATGACAGCGAGTAAAAAAGGAGCGTGAGAACAATGCGCGAAAAGCTGAAAAAACACCCCCGCGCCGCCGGCGTGTGCGCCCTTGCCCTTGTCCTCATTGCCGCCGCGCTTTGGTACACGCGGCCCGTGAGCTTTGCCGAGCTCGTTCCGGACCTTGACCGCGCCGCGGTGACAGAGCTTTCGGTCCACGCCGTGCCGGACGGCGGCGAGGGCCCGCTCGTCTCGCTGACGCTCAGCGGGGACGACCCGCTCATCGGCGAGCTTTTCCGGCTTTTGGATTCCTACACCTTCCGCCGCAGCCTTTTCGGCCTTCTGCCCCGCCCCAGCGCCGCTCCCGTCCGCGATAAAGGCTGGGACATAAGGCTCGATTTCGCCGACGGAAGCAGCCTGGGCCTTGACCGCATGTCCCGCGGCATGTACCTGAGCTTCAGGGACGGCGTTTCCTATCCCGGCTGGGAGCTGTGCGTCTCCGCCGCTGGGCACAGGCGCTTTGACGCGGAAATGCACGCCCTTCTGACGGAAAGCGCCCTCTATCAATAACAAAAAATCTACAGAAATATCAGGAGTTGATTTAACATGCTTCAGTCAAGAACACACACCTGCGGCGAGCTGCGCGCCGAGCATATCGGCCAACGCGTGAAGCTCTCCGGCTGGATGGAAAACGTCCGCGAGGTCGGCGGCAGTCTGGCCTTCGTGGTGCTGCGCGACTTTTACGGCACAACCCAGCTTGTCATTGAAAACGCTGAGCTTCTCGCTCAGGTCAAGGCCCTGAACAAGGAGTCCACCATCTCCGTGGAAGGGACCGTGCGCGAGCGCAGCAGCAAGAACCCAAGGCAGGCCACCGGCGACATCGAGGTCGTGCCCGACACTCTCGAGGTCCTGGGCCGCTGCCGCTATAACGAGCTGCCGTTCGAGATTAACCGCTCCCGTCAGGCCGACGAGAGCGCGAGACTGCGCTACCGCTACCTCGACCTTCGCAACCCCGAAGTAAAAAACAACATCATTCTGCGCTGCAACGTCGTCGCCGCGCTGCGTCAGGCCATGACCGAGCACGGTTTTTTGGAGATAACCACCCCCATTCTGACCGCCTCCTCCCCCGAGGGCGCGCGGGACTATCTGGTGCCCGCCAGAAAGCACCCGGGAAAGTTCTACGCCCTGCCCCAGGCCCCCCAGCAGTTCAAGCAGCTTTTAATGACCGCGGGCTTTGACCGCTATTTCCAGATTGCCCCCTGCT
>CATJWA010000200.1 GCA_949744025.1 uncultured Eubacteriales bacterium | reverse complement strand
TCAGGCAAGTCGGGGCCGACCGCTATGCGGTCGGCCCTGACTTGTCGCATTACAGAAATATATTCACCGCGCCGATTACCGCGCCGACAAAAGCTCCGAACAGTACCACCAGCCGCAGCTCGCGTCGGACCACGGTCAGCACGAGGTCCTCTACCTCCTCGCTGGTCATGAGCACTATTTTCTCCGTAATCATTCCGCCGACATCGATGCTCTCGACTATCGGGCGCACATGGCGGGACATGAAGCGCAGATACAGGCGCTTGAGTGTCTCATGCAGGGCGGCATCGTCGTCTCCGGCAAGCTGCGCGGTCAGCTCGGCCATGGGAGAGCCGCCAAGACGCTGCACTTCGCTGTGAATCAGGGGCAGAATATGCTCGCGTCCGTGCTCTATGACAAATTCCTCTATCTCCCGCGCGAGTGCTGGCTCGATATTTGCGCCGAGCCCAGAGGAAAGCGCCTGAGACGCGGCCCCGCCGCCGAGCAGACTTGCAGCCATGCCCACCCCTTCGCGCGCTATCGTCTCCGGCAGCCCTCCGAGGCAGACTGCGGCCTGTATGCGCACGCAAAGATCTTCCTCAAGCTTTTCAACCTCACCCCAAGCTGCGTTATCCTCAATAATCTGCGCGGGAGTGACCTCGCTGCGCAGCAGCTTCACAAGCGCGTCGGCAACGGGGTCCGCTATGCCGGTAGTGAAAATTATTTCAAGGTCATCGGCGTTGAAAAATTTTTCCACAATAGCGCGGCCCAAAATTTCCGCTAACTGGTCCTTGCGCCGCGGCACAATGCCCGGAGTGAAGGGAAGGCGGCGTCCGAGGACGTAAACTGCCCTATGGGGACGAAAAAGCATCCGTATGGCGATATCGTTTGTGATGTACCCTATAACCGCGCCGACCACCGGACCCGAGAGAATACGAAAAAGCTCCATGTACCGACTCCGAAAAAATACAGCGGGCAGTATAGCCCTGATTGTAAGTGTAGGTATTGGTAGTTTATCACAAAGCACCAGCGAAAACAAGTGCGGAAAAAGCCGCTTGCCGCGAAGCACGGCGGATATTTTTGGAAAAGTACACTCTGTACTTTTCCAAAGAAAAATGTTAAAATAAAATGAATACTTAAATTTCAGGGGGGTGTGCTCTGTGCGTACTGCAAAAAGGACCTGGCAAAACGTGCTGTACATACTGATTTTAATAGCAGCGATGTGTCTGCTGTTTAGCTGGTATTCGGCTACAAACAGCCGGAGTATTGAAAACCGCAGCCTTAACTATGCCATGGATTCAGCAAGGCAGGCGGCCCATAGTATCGACAATGAGCTGACCAACGGTCTGCGCAGGGTCCGCAATTACGCTTATCTTATGAGCATGACTCTTGATGAGTCGGATATCAGCGCGGAGATGCTCAGGGATATGGAGGAAAATTCGGATTTTGACGCTATCAGCTTCACCAATACTCAGGGAGTAAACCTTGCCTCCGATGGGGAAACCACTGACAGCGGCGGCGGAGAATATTTTGCCAGCGGCATGATGGGCGAGAGCGGCGGCACGGTGGTGTTTGACTCGCGTGCTACAAACCAGGTCATGATGGTTTTTTACGCCCCACTGGAACGGGACGGCGAAATGTTCGGAATACTGCTGGGCCTGTATTTTGCGGAGGATTATCTCAGCCAAATGCTGGAGACCAGCTATTTCGGAGAGACGGCCACAGTTTTTCTATGCACCACGGAGGGACGTATCATTGCCTCCTCCGATTCAAAGAGCTATGACAGCCGGCCTCTGCCGGACATGCTGCTGGAGGAGGGAGTGATTGACGCAGAAACCGCCGCGGGCGCCTGGGAGGTCCTGCGACGCGGAACAGGGGAAAAGGGCTTTATCTGCGCGCCGGGCAGCCTGACGGACAATCTGTGCGTGCTGCATGTGCCGAACAGCAACTATGTGCTCATTCAAACCTTCCCAAAGAGTGTGACTCAGGCAATGATAAGCGATGCCAACCACACCGGTATGATGCTTCAAACGCTTTTAATCGCTCTGTTCGCTGTATATATTCTGGTTTTGCTGCTCAGGAGCGGAAGCGAGCGCCGCCGTCTTAGACTGGAAAATATGGAGATGGGGTATGTCATAAGCGGGGTGAGCACGCTTTTTGCCCGTTTTATTCTGGCGGACATTGAAAAGGGGACCTACAGCTATTTGGCCGGAACGGCTCCTGAGCGCAGCAATATGGCGGCCAGCGGGCAGTATGAGGACTTTGCGGAATACCTGTGCTCATTCCTGGAGGAGGAGTCCGAACGCTCCAAGTTTGCAAAACGGCTTGAGCGGGATACGCTTGCCGCAAAGCTTGACGGTGGCAGCACAGACGTGCAGTACGAATATAAAATTAAAAAAGACGGAGAAACGGCGTGGGAGCATATCAACATCATCTGCCTGACAAGACATAACGGAAGGGCGGCAAAAATCCTGTTCCTGCGGCAGAACATAACGGACCTGAAGGAGCGCGAGATAAGAGCGCAGGCGAAAATTGCCCTGGCCAACCGCAAGGAGAGGCAGTACAGAATTGCCATTACATCCAGCGCGTTTTGCACCTTCGAGTTCAACTTAACTCAGGATGTGATAGAGCAGGACGTTGTGCGCACTGCGGAGGATGGGCAGATTTCTCTGCTGGAGAAGGTCGGACTGAGCGCGCCCTGCCCCGCCTCGCTCTGCTTTGAGAGATGGAGGAAATTTCTGCGTGAGGAATCGCTGGAGGAATATGACTCGGTGGTGGACCTTGAACAGCTCAGGGAGCGGTTTGAGCAGGGCGAGGCTGATGTAACCGTGGACTACTGGAGCGCTGGCTCAGCGGAGCAGCAGATATGTGTGCGCCAGTCCTTTATCATGACAAGGGATGACAGCAGCGGGGACATTATGGTTATGGTGGTGTCCAAGGATATTACCGCTCAGGTCCGGAAGCAGTGGGAACAGACACAGGCTCTGCAGGAGGCTCTGATGCAGGCTCAGCATGCCAACAGTGCCAAAACCACCTTCCTGTCCAACATGTCGCACGACATCCGGACCCCCATGAACGCCATCATTGGGTTTACAACCATCGCTGTCAGCCATATTGACAACAGGGAGCAGGTGAAGGACTGTCTGCAAAAGGTACTCTCCTCCAGCAATCATCTTCTGAGCCTCATCAACGACATACTGGACATGAGCCGAATAGAAAGCGGCAAGGTTCAGATTAAGGAACAGGAGTGCAATATCTCCGAGCTGACGCATAATCTGGTCAACATTATCCAGCCGCAGGTGAAGGCCAAGCAGCTTGAGCTTTTTATTGACACCTTTGACGTGAACAACGAGGATGTGATTGCCGACGCGCTGAAGCTCAGTCAGGTGTTTGTAAATCTGCTGAGCAACGCCGTGAAATATACTCCTGCCGGAGGAACGGTCAGCTTCCGCATCCAGCAGCAGACCACCTTCCACAGAGGCTATGGGGACTATGTTTTTATCGTCAAGGACAACGGCGTTGGTATGACGCCGGAGTTTGTGGAGCATATCTTCGAGCCGTTTGAGAGAGAGGCAAGCACCACCAAGACGGGTATACAGGGCACGGGTCTGGGCATGACAATCACGAAAAACATCGTGGACATGATGGGCGGCAGTATTACTGTACACAGCGAGAAGGGGAAGGGCAGCGAGTTCAGAGTGGAGCTGAGCCTTAAGCTTCAGGACGTGGAGAAGAACGCGGCGCAGATAAAGGAGCTTGAGGGCCTGCGCGCCATAGTGGTGGACGATGACTGTGATAGCTGCGAAAGTGTGACAAGAATGCTCAAGCAGATAGGAATGCGCGCGGAGTGGACTACCTCTGGCAGAGAAGCGGTTTACCGTGCCAGAAGCGCCTGTAACGACGGGGACCCCTATCACACCTACATAATCGACTGGCAGATGCCGGAGCTCAGCGGCGTGGAGACCTGCCGCAGAATCCGAGAGGTAACCGGACATGAAGCGCCTATTATAATTCTCACCGCCTACGATTGGACGGACATAGAGGACGAGGCCAGACAGGCGGGGGTCACGGCCTTTTGCGCAAAGCCCCTGTTCATGTCGGACCTGAAGTCGGCTCTGCTGGCTGCCAATAACCTGATTGAGAAGGAAACGCGCGCCCTGTGGACGCAGGCGGATTTCAGCGGTAAGCGTATTCTGCTGGTAGAGGACAATGAGCTGAACCGTGAAATTGCCGAATCAATTCTTGAGGAAACCGGCTTTGAGGTGGAGAGTGCCCCAGACGGCAGCGATGCGGTAGAGATGGTCAGCCGTGCGAATGAGTATTATTACGACGCTGTACTGATGGATGTGCAGATGCCTGTAATGGACGGCTACGAGGCCACGCGGACCATACGCGCCCTGCCGCGCGAGGATGTAAGGGACCTGCCCATAATCGCCATGACAGCCAATGCGATGGAGGAGGATAAGGAGGCTGCCCTGAAAAACGGCATGAACGCGCATATTGCAAAGCCTCTTGATATCGACCTGTTCATGGAGATTTTAGGTAAATATCTTGGTTAACGGAGTGAACTTCACCGAGGCCCCGCTCTATCAAACAAAGTACGCAGACTGAAAAATAAGACCCCCATCCTGCTTTGCAGGATGGGGGCTTGTTTACTCCGTGTCAGCGGGTGACTCTCCGGCGGCGGAGGAGACTTCCGGAGCGGAAACCTCGGGGGAGTGCTCCGTGTCAGAAGTGGATGAGGGTCCGTTGCGGTCCTCGTCGTCGAGGACGCTTTTGCACTTCTCCGGATCCTCCTTGTGACGGCGCATGGCCATGGCAAGCTTGTAGCCTTCGGGGTCGTTGGTCATGAGGTATTCAAGATCCTCCGGCGGCACATGGTCACCTTTCATGATGGACGCGGCGATTTTATGGCATTTATTGAGTACCTTCAGCTTTTTACCCATAGCGTCCAACTCGTTTTTCTGGGCTTCCAGATTGCTGATGCTTGCCGACATCCTATCCTGACGTCGCTGTTCCCGCTCCTGGTCCGCAGCCCACATTTTGCGGTTTTGATCTTCCAGAAAGGCCAGAGCCTGCCGGGATAAGGTGAGCTTATCAGCGGGTGCCGGATTTTGGGATGGTGGCTGAGCCGATGCGTTGCCGGAAGCGTCAGTCTTTTTCTCAGCGGCCTTGGAAAGCTGTTCACTGCGGCGTATGCTGCGTAGGGTGCGCAGTTCCATTCTTAATCGCTCCTTTCCTTCATGCTTAATCGTTATATGGGTTATATCGGAAGGTTTTATGGATTTGTTAAGGAGCGTATGGTTAAATTCTGCCGCAAACGAGGCTTAAGCGAAGCTTCGGCCTCACTTTAATTATGAGATATGAAATTGGCTGATGAGACTGTTGAGCGTCCGTGCCTGGTTGGACAGCTCCGAGGAAACGGAGGCGCTTTTCTCAGCGGCGGAGGAGTTGGTCTGCACAACTGCGGAAATCTCTTTGATGCCATTTTCGACAAGAGCAATCATTTCCGACTGCTGGACGCTGGCGTCGGCAATCTCGTCCATCAGTGACTTGATAGACTGAATGCAGTCAGTAATTACATGCATGGCGGAGACTGCCATGTCGGTGGACTCCGTACCTGTTTTTACATCCTGAATGGAGCGGTTAATCAGACTGTTGGTATTCTGGGCAGCTTCGGCGGACTTGGCAGCCAGACTTCGAACCTCGTCCGCTACCACGGAGAAGCCCTTACCCGCGCTGCCTGCCCTTGCGGCCTCCACGGCGGCGTTGAGGGCCAGAATATTTGTCTGGAAGGCGATGTCCTCAATGGTTTTGATAATGGTGCCGATTTTATTTGAGGACTGGTCAATATTTTTTGTGGCCACGGTAAGCTGGTCCATCTTGGTGTCAGCCTCAGCGGCATATCCGGTGGCCTTGTCAACCAACTCGCTGGCGTCGCCGCAGCGCACGGTGCTGGTCTGAATCTGAGTGGTGATGGCGGTGACATTGGACACAAGTCCCTCAATGGAAGCTGCCTGCTCAAGCGTACCCTGTGAAAGAGCCTGAGCTCCGGTGGATACCAGGTCGGCGCCTGAATCCACCTGACGGGCTACCTGGGAGATATCACGGACCACATGGGTCAAATTGGCACGGATGGATTTTAAGCTCTCGGACAAGGCTCTGAAATCGCCTATGTAGAAGGACTCGTTTTCAGTCACATCGACGGCGAGGTTGCCTTCGGCTATCTCCCCGAGTATGCGGCCCACGTCGTCAATAGTCTCGCGCAGGCAGCCGCAGACGCGGTGGGTGGTCTGAGCAATCATGCCTATTTCGTCCTCACGGCCGTAGAAGGCATCCAGCTCGTGGTCGGCAGACAGGTTCAGGTCACCAAGACGGGCGATGGCCTGCTCAACAACCATAAGCTCACGGCCCTCACGGCGCAGAATTAAGAGAGTGACTGAGATGATTGCAATGGCCATTAACGCGCACAGCACGCCAACAATGACGCGTACCTGAGTGACGGAGCTGTAGACCTCTGCGGCGCTGTCGCGTACCATAAAGACCCAGCCGCGGTCCTTCAGATACTTGTATACGACCAACTGTTCGTCGCCGTTTGCATCTTTATAGGAGTATGTAGCCGCCTGGGATGAGCCGTCGGACTGTATGCGGCGGATAATTTCCTGATAACCGGCGTCGGTTGTCTCGGTGTTCAGCAGCGTTTCGTCTGCGTGATAGAGGTACACTCCGGTATCAACGTTCAAAAACACGTACTCGCTGTCAGGAAGGCCCTTGATATTTAAGTTCAGCAGTGAATCCATGAGGTGGCTGGCATAGACTCCGGCACCCACGTAGCCGATGCACTGCCGGCCGTCGAAAATGGGATAGTACATAGACAAAATCATACTTCCGGTGCCGGGGGACTTCATAATACCTAAATTGGTCAACTGACGCTGAGCCAGAATAGTGTCCTGAAAGGTTTTAAGGGAATCACCCGACCGTGTCGTGATACCAATAGCCCCCTGAGAGGTATGGGTGAGCACATGTGTATCCGGTGTGGCGATGTACAGTCCCTCAAAGATACCCTTGACAGAGGCGAAATCCTCGGTGTATTGCTGAGCCTGGCGCAGAAGACCGGGGTCGTCCGGATTGCTCAGGAGGTCCCGAACTTCGCTGCCCAAGGCAAAAGCGGTCATATATTCCTCAGCCGAAACCACATACTCGCTGATGATTGCGGCTCTGGATTCCACGGCGTCGGTCATCTGATTGGTAATATCGCTCTTGACCATGGCTGCGGCATTGCTGGAAACGATAATCCACAGCAGCAGCATACCGACCAGAGTAATAGCGGTTGTGATAATCCCGATGCGCGCGGCAAGCTTTTTGTTTGCAAGAAATTTCATAAACTCTCCTCCACAGAAAAAAGTTTTGAGAATACACAGCCTTGACCGCTGCTTCAGACGGGACCGCGCGGCCACATGGGCAACACGGTGTAAAGGCGAAATTCAGCGGCCATATTACATATTTCCATCAATGTCGAGATATATAATAAATGATAAGAAGTCTGAAAGCTTGATATATAAACGCTTTTGGGTAAAGAATAACCCTACCTTATAAACAAACTTCTGTCAGATGTTTATAAGATAGGGCTATTAACTTTGGTCCGAGTGACTGGATTTGAACCAGCGGCCTCTTGAACCCCATTCAAGCACGCTACCAACTGCGCTACACCCGGATATTTACGCTGCACTTCATCAGCGCCCAATTATCCTAACACATTCCACCGAAAAAAGCAAGAGGAAATTTCAAAAAATTGCTGAAATTCTGCCGAAATTTTTCCCGCCGTCTCCACTTCGCACGGAGACGGCGGTTATTGTGCATACTTGGGCTCAGGTGAGCTTGACTCCCCATATCAGACATTTACGCGTGCCGACGACAAGACGGTCCTTATACACCGCCGGACTGGCCTCAACACCGCCCTGGAGATTGAAGGTGTCGAGTAGCTCTCCGGTTTTACCGTCGAGCATGTACATATTGTTGCCGTAGGTGCAGTACACCACATAGCCGGAGCCGTCCTCGTTGTAAACCAGCACGGGGGAGCTCCAGGTATAATACGATTTATACTCCCATACAACCTCGCCGGTTTCGGTGTCAATACAGGCGAGCTTGCCGTTGTTGTTGGCGTCTGTTTTGGCCACGGTGACGTATATGTAGCCCTCAAGGCCGTTTTGTCCGAGGGCGATGGTTGACTGCACGCCGCCGGAGACTCCGTCCTCGGTGTGGCAGGTGTAGTCCGTCTGCCAGACTATCTCGCCGGTTTCCGCGTCAATCTTCCATATCGGCACCGTTGCCGTAGTCCAGCTTCGCCATCCGTAGTGGAAAGAGGTGCTGATATACACATACGGATGTCCGTCCTCGATGGAGAGCACGGGCGAGCAATTCGTGTCGTCAAGCGTGTCCTGCACCCAGTCGAGCGTAAGGGTGTTCAGGTCAAGGCACATGAGGTTGCCGCCGTTGTCAGCCATGATGATGTGCCCCCGGAAGATAACCGCGCTGTCCTCCATGCCCACCCAATGAGAGGCAAGGCTTGTGCGCTGGCCGTAATAGTGCCATTTGACAACCCTGCCGGGGTCAATCGAAAGCGTGCCGGCCTGCTCGTCATAATCGGTGTTGAGCTTGATGATGTAGAGTATTCCGTTTTCGCCGGGGTAAATGAGCTGGTCTGTTTCCGCATCCACAAGGGCGGAGGAGTCAAAGTATGACAGCGTGCCGCGCAGGGAGAAGGGGTCGTTATTGCCGAATTCATACATTATGTCGAAGTCTATAAGACTGATAATAAACGCCCGTGAGGTGCCGCGGTCACTGTCGTAGCCTGCGCCGAGGTAAAGAATCGGGTAGCCTCGCGGGTCTAAGGCGCCGGAGCCCTTGAAGGTGTAGCCCACGAACAGCCTGTCGCGTGTGTCCTTGCCGGTATCCAGGTCGAGAAAATAAATATAGCCGTCCATGGTCGCGTATATGACCTCAACCAGGTCGTCATCGGCCTTGGCCCAGTCGTACATGTTCATTACAGCCTTAGTCTCCTTCGGCCACTTTACGATAAGAGGCTGACCGACCCAGCCGCTGCCGGTCCAGACGCCGGTGCCGTGCTGGAGGGTGCCGGTGGTGACGCTCCAGGGGTCGGCGAACTTGAAGCTGCTCATGTTTGCCAGGCCGTAGGACGCGCCGGAGCGGAAATTGTCGCCGCGGAAGGTGATTATGCCGTCAACGTCTGTGTAATCCTTGCCGTAGCCGAAGTCAATAGGCTCGGCAGCCTCGTAGGCCTCGTCTGCGCCCAGCTCCTCGCCGTCAACGGAGATGCCGACGGTTTTGATGAACTTTGCGGGGTCCGTCTCCTCCACAAAATAGGGATTAAACTCCAGCAGGGGTTCCGGCGTCGGCTCGGGAGTGGGCTCAGGTGTGGCTTCCGGTCGCTGCGGCAGGCCCTGAGTCACCGACGGAGACGCAGGCGGCACGGCAAGCGAGCTTTCATCCCTTGCCGGAACCACGTTTTTATTGAGTATCACCAGTCTGCCCAGCAGCACAAGCAGAGCTATGAGCAGTACAGACTGTATTATCATCGGTGCGCGGGAGCGGCGTCTTGTCCGCCGCCTGGTAGGGGTAGCTGTTGGCATGTCAAACACCTGAATTCGTTGAAATACTCTCCGTAAGAGCGGAGGCGTGAATAAGCCGTCCGTCAGAAAGGTAAAGGCGGATGTCCTTCATCTGTTCGTCGGCTTCAATCTTTTCTATACCCAGAAAGTCACTGGCGAAGTAAAAGCTGCCCTTGTAGAACCAGCTTATAAACTGGCGGTTACCCTCGCTCCAGCTTATTTCCGCCTCGGCGCCCTCGCGGCAGCTTTTCTCAAGGCAGGCAATCTCAAAGCTGCCCACATAGCTCTGCTCGCGGGAGGAAAACAGCTCCCGTTTCAGCTTCCCGTCAAAAGTGACGATAGTCTCCCCCGAAATCTCACCGTTTTCGTATGTGAAAGCGTCCAGTGTGCCGCTTAGCTTATGCGGCCGTGTATACAGGAACACAACAGCCATAATCAGCAGCGTGGCGGCCGCCGCATAGGAAATATTTTTTCTCACGGCCTTATGTCCTTTGCCCATTCCGCTCTCCTTTATTTACATAGATGATTAAATTATAGCAAATTCTGTCGGAAAAAGCAATGCAACATGCAACATAAATTTTTGCTTTCATATACCCGATTGACATTTCGCGGTGGCCACTGTAAAATTATTTCCGTAATCTCACCATATGGGGGCGCGTATGAAAAAGACAAGAGGCAGCATATCTATGGCCGTGGCGGGGACCGCGGCGTTTCTGTTCATGGGCATACTCTATGCCTGGTCAATCTTCCGCGTGGAGCTGGAAAAGCTGTTCGGCTTCACGGCGGCACAGATGTCGCTGAGCTTTTCCGTGGCGGTGACCTTCTTCTGCCTCGGCGGCTTCTTCGGCGGAAAGCTGACACATCGAAGGGGCCCTGCCTTCGTCATGCGAATCGCCTCGGTACTCGCGCTTATCGGCTTTTGCGGAGTGCCGCTCATGCAGGGGCAGGACGGCGCGGCAGCGCTTATGGTGCTGTACCTGTTTTACGGCGTAATAGCCGGCTTCGGCGTCGGCATGGGCTCCAATGTTGGAATGGGCAACATAGCGCCGTGGTTCCCCAGGCACATCGGGCTTGTCACAGGCATAATGCTCATGGGCTTCGGCTGTTCGGGAATTTTGTTCAGCTTTGTCATGGAGGCGCTCTGCCCGCTTGTGGGTGTGTTCGGTGTGTTCACGCTTTCGGGTGTTTCCATGTTTGCCGTGATGCTCGCCTCCTCCTTTTTCATACGTCTGCCGCCCTATGCCGCTGGTGCCGGTACAACCACAACAAAAGCCGCGTGCTTGGACGACGGCGTAAGCCGAACGCCGTGGCAGATGGTTTCGAGCCTGAGCTTCTGGGTCTATTTTCTGTGGAACGTGCTCAACAGCGCGGCGGGACTGCTGGTAATAAACAGCGCGGCAAATATCGCCGTTTTCTTCGGCTCCGCGGCAAGCCTGGGCATGATAATCTCGGTGTTCAACGGCTGCGGCCGCCCCGTGATTGGTCTGGCGGCCGACCGCCTGGACCGCTTTGCCGGCATGTTCCTGCTCACTGGAATGATTCTTGTCTCCTCCGCTCTGCTGATAGTCACCGCTTTCACCGGCAGTATTGCGTCTATGGTCTGCGGCCTCATCATCATGGGCGTGGCCTACGGAGGAGGCAGCACTATGTCGGCAAAGCTTGTAAACTCGCTGTACGGCCCGAGGTATTACTCGGTCAATTACAGCATCTCCAACTTTTGCCTCATTTTCTCCGCCTTTGTCGGACCCTACGTATCCGGCGTTTTGCAGGACCATACGGGCGGCGGCTACACCAGTACCTTTTTTCTTCTCCTGTCTATAGGTATTGTCCAGGCTGTCCTGATATTCATACTAAAAAAAGTAATATCACGGGAGAGCTCAAGAGTATAAGAATTGCCTCCGCTCAAGCTGAGCGGAGGCAATTTCTTTACTCCGTGAAATGTACGTGGTTGTTTATGTGGTCAATACAGAAGCAGTGGTAGCCTGCGCAGCGTGAGCAATAGCGAAACTCCAAGTCCGGAAAATCCGCGTCCGTCCGTCCGCAGACGCTGCATTTGCGGTTGTAGGGTTTGTTCTTCTGCTCATATTTGATGCGCCGCACCTCGCTTTTGAAGCTGACTGTGTCTCTGCGCTGTTTTTTTCGCTCGGGACCGAAAAAGTCCAGCAGGTAGCCGCCGCAGAAAAGCAGATAGTTGAGAATCGCCACGACAGGCAGCAGGTTCATCGGGAAGGGCTTGGTAAGCGCCATGCCAATAAAATATACCGCGTCAAGAATGCCCAGCCATTTCATTTTAATTGGCAAGACTAAAAACAGCATTACTATTGTATCGGGATAAAGCGTGGCAAAGGCCATGAATATCGACATGTAGATATAAAACGCGGTCAGGTAGCAGTTGACCTTGAAAACATAATATGCGACAAAGCCGTATATTATCGTCAGGAGCATGCCTGTCAGGAAGTAGACCGTAAATTTACCGCTGCCCCATTCGCGCTCTATTGTGCTGCCGATGATGTAGTAGAAATAAAAAGAGATGAGCGACAGGTAGCCAAAGCCGTTGGGGATAAAGGCAAATGTAACAAGACGCCAGATTTGCCCCCGCAATATAAGAGCCGGAGAGAAAGACAGAAATCCGATAAGCTTTCCCGTCGTATCCATCATTGCAAGCAGCCAAATCGCAACGTTTCCGATAACAATATATATCATCAGATTCGGTATGCCAAAGCGCGGGTGCCTGTAGCAGAACATATCGACCTTCTTCATAAAGCTTTTCAAGCGCATCACTCCAGTGTATGTAGGATATACCAATGATACCCTTTTTTTCGCAATATGTCCATAGATATTTTATAAACATTATTCGCGCGTATGCGCGCAGCCTACGGGTCAAAAAATTTTCAATATCCCCTTGACAGTGAGGGCAGGCCTGTGTATACTGTATATACCGTATATGAACAGTTGAGGCGCGCTTGAATTGGACATCATTATAAGCAACGCCAGCGGACGGCCGATATATGAGCAGATTTACGCTCAGATAAAAAACGCGGTCGTGTCCGGAGAATTGAGCGCGGGGGACGCCCTGCCCTCAATCCGCGCGCTGGCAAAGGACCTGCGCATAAGCGTGATAACCACTAAGCGGGCATATGACGAGCTCGAGCGCGACGGGTACATAAACACCGTTGCCGGCAAGGGCTGCTATGTCGCGCCGAAGGACCTAAGTCTTGTGCGTGAGAGCCAGCTTGTGGAAATTGAGCAGTGTATGCGCCGCATACTCGAGCTGGCCGGCCCGCTGGGTCTGGGCCGCGCGGAGCTTGCGGAAATGTTTGAGAACCTGTGTTCATAAGCGAAAACGTTGTCTGGGCGAGGGATTTTGCCGTCGGCCAAGGCAAATTTTTGCAGGAATACTGGATATGTATTTCAAGAAAATTTAACGCAGGCCGGCGGCAAAATACCCGTCCAGGCGGCGTTGGCGCTTGTGAATACAGGTTATAAATCGAGGAGGAAGTCAAAATTGAACGCGATAGAGATTAAAGGTCTGTGCAAGTCCTATCCGGACTTTACGCTCAGCGATATAAACCTGACCCTGCCGCAGGGCGCGATAATGGGCCTGGTGGGTGAAAACGGCGCGGGTAAGTCAACCACGCTGCGGCTTATAATGAACGCCATAGCCCGCGACGCCGGCAGCGTGAGCGTGCTGGGCGTTGACAATCAGGCACCGAGCTTCGCTGCGCTCAGGCAGGACATCGGCGTGGTGCTTGACGAGGCGTATTTTCCCGAGGTGCTCACGGCCGCGGATGTGGGTCGCGTCATGGCCGGCACGTACAGGAACTGGAGCACGGAGCAGTACCAGAGCTGCCTGTCTCGTTTCTCGCTGCCGGAGAAGAAGGCCTTCAAGGACTTCTCCCGCGGCATGAAGATGAAGCTGGCCATAGCCGTGGCCCTGTCCCATTCGCCGCGCCTGCTGATTTTGGACGAGGCCACCAGCGGCCTCGACCCCATGATGCGCGACGAAATTTTAGATATTTTCAACGATTTCACCCGCGAAGAGACGCACTCTATCCTCCTGTCCTCACACATTGTCAGCGACCTTGAGAAGATATGCGACTACATCGCCTTTATTCACCGCGGAAAGCTCCTGCTGTGCGAGGAGAAGGACCGTCTGCTTGAGGAGTACGGCGTGGTTCACGTCAGGCGGGGAGATTATGAGGCCCTGCCGGAGGACGCGGTCATCGGCAGGCGCGAGACGCCCTACGGCGCGGAGGCGCTTGTGCGCAGGGATGGCGTGTCCTCGGCCTTTGGGGTTGAGCGTACGACGCTTGAGGACATAATTCTGTTCATGGCGAAAGGGGAGCGGTGACAATGAAAGGGCTTTTAATCAAGGACGCGAGCGTGCTTATAAAGAAAATGAAATTTTTCTTCCTGATACTTATTGTTTTCGCAGCAATACCGGACGGCTCCTTTTTGGGTTTCGCGGTGATGTACTCGGCCCTGCTGCCCATAACCGCGGCGGCATACGACGAGC
>CATJWA010000199.1 GCA_949744025.1 uncultured Eubacteriales bacterium | reverse complement strand
TTTAAGAGCGTTGTCCAGAGACTCATTCTCCTTGACATAGACTTCTGACATTTTATATCCCTCCCTCCAAATACGCCTTTCGGCGCTTCAAGGGCCATAGTTCATGGCTTAACGGACAGTATTATAAAGGTTTTGGCCCGCTTTGTCAATAATTACTTTGCAGGTTTAAGAATAAGATTTACCAGTTTATTCTTCACTATTATGGTTTTGACCACCTGCATACCGTCCATAAGCCGGGCAATCTTCTCGTTTTTGTACACAATATCAAGTATCGCCTCGTCGTCGGCGTCCACGGGGATGACGACGGTGGAGCGCAGCTTGCCGTTGACCTGAACGGCTATCTCCTTCTCCTCGTCGGCAATTTTGCTCTCGTCGTACTCCGGCCAGTCCTGCTCGCTGGCAAGGCCGGCAAAGCCCTGCTTTTCCCAGAGCTCCTCGGCTATATGGGGCGCGAAGGGGCTCAGCAGCATCAGCAGCGCCTTTATGTCGCCGCGGTTAGGGGCGTGGTCGTAAAACTGGTTGACAAGGCTCATCATCGCGGCTATGGCGGTGTTGAATTTGAGATTTTCAATGTCCTCGCCCACCTTCTTTATGGCGCGGTGGACCTCCTTCTCGTGGGCCGCTGAGTAAGCCTCGTCCCCGTCAACGCGGTTCTCGGCCAGATTCCAAATACGGTCGAGGAAGCGCTTGCAGCCCTTCACGGCGTTGTCGTTCCATGGCGCGGCCTTCTCAAAGTCGCCGATGAACATGATATACAGCCTGAGCGTGTCCGCGCCGAACTGGTCCACAATGTCGTTGGGGTTGACCACGTTGCCGCGGGACTTGGACATTTTCTCCCCGCCCTCGCCGAGTATCATGCCGTGGCTGGTGCGCCGGGCGTAGGGCTCCTTGGTGGGCACCACGCCGATGTCGTACAGAAACTTGTGCCAGAAGCGGCTGTAGAGCAGGTGCAGGGTAGTGTGTTCCATTCCGCCGTTGTACCAATCCACCTGATTCCAGTATTTAATCGCGTCCTCGCCCACGAGCGCTTCGTCATTGTGGGGGTCCATGTAGCGCAGGAAGTACCAGCTTGAGCCGGCCCACTGGGGCATGGTATCCGTCTCGCGCTTTGCCGGTCCGCCGCAGTGGGGGCAGGTGGTATTGACCCAGTCGGTCATCTTCGACAGGGGAGATTCGCCGTCGTCGGTGGTCTCGTAGCTGTCCACCTGAGGCAGGCGAAGGGGCAGCTCGCTCTCCGGCAAGGGGACCCAACCGCATTTTTCGCAGTTTACCAGCGGAATGGGCTCGCCCCAGTAGCGCTGGCGGGAGAACACCCAGTCGCGCAGCTTGTAGTTGACCTGCCCGTGGCCCAGTCCCTTTTCCTCCAGCCACTTCGTCATGGCGGGAATGGCCTCGCGGGCGGTCATGCCGTTGAGAAAGCCGGAGTTGACCATTATGCCGGAGTCATCCTTGACGGTGTAGGCCTCCTTCTCCACGTCGCCGCCCTGGACGACCTCGATTATCTTGCAGCCGAACTTTTTGGCGAACTCCCAGTCGCGCTCGTCGTGGGCGGGAACGGCCATTATAGCTCCGGTGCCGTAGGTTGCAAGAACATAGTCGGAGATAAAAATAGGTATCTCCACGCCGTTGACGGGGTTGACCGCCGTCACGCCCTCAAGGCGCACACCGGTTTTCTCCTTGCTCAGCTCCGTGCGCTCAAGGTCGCTCTTGGAGGCCGCGGCGCGCTGGTACGAGCGCACCTCATCCTCGTTTTTGAGAAGGGGCAGCCACTTTTTGATAAGCTCATGCTCCGGCGAGAGCACCATGTAGGTCGCGCCGAAAAGGGTGTCGGGCCGGGTGGTGAACACAACGATATCGTCTCCCGTGCTGGCCTTGAAACTCAGCTCCGCGCCGGTGGAGCGGCCTATCCAGTTGCGCTGCTGTATCTTCACGCGCTCGATGAAGTCCAGCTCGTCCAGATCATCTATAAGGCGCTGGGCGTACTGGGTTATTTTCAGCATCCACTGGCTTTTTTCCTTGCGGATGACAGGGCTGCCGCAGCGCTCGCAAACTCCCTCGACAACCTCCTCGTTTGCCAGCACGCACTTGCAGCTGGTACACCAGTTGACAGGCATGGTAGCCTTGTAGGCCAGGCCCTTTTTGAACATCTGAAGGAATATCCACTGGGTCCACTTGTAGTATTTCGGGTCCGTGGTGTCTACGCAGCGGTCCCAGTCAAAGCTGAAGCCGAGCATTTTCAGCTGCTGGGTAAAGCGGGCGATGTTCTGCCGCGTGACCTCGGCCGGGTGCATGTGGTTTTTTATGGCGTAGTTCTCCGTGGGCAGGCCGAAGGCGTCGTAGCCTATCGGGAACAGCAC
Source organism: uncultured Eubacteriales bacterium (assembly GCA_949744025.1). GTDB lineage: Bacteria > Bacillota > Clostridia > Oscillospirales > Oscillospiraceae > JAMPGF01. The sequence continues at coordinate 8,358 of CATJWA010000199.1, read as the reverse complement.
GTTATAGCCCTGCATCCGGCGCTTGCGCGCGACTATGTCCATAGCGGTGTAGGGCCGGGGATGACCCACGTGCAGTCCCTGTCCGGAAGGATAGGGGAACTCGATAAGCGCGTAATACTTCGGCTTGTCCGAGCCCGTTACGGCCGCAAAGGTCTTGTGCTCGTCCCAGTAGCGCTGCCACTTCTTCTCAATGGCGGTAAAATCGTATTTCATCTTGCTTCTCTTTCCTATGTCAAATTTAAACGCGGCAAGCCCGCGCCTTCATGTGAAGGCGCGGTGCATGCGCGAAAATATCTTGTTACGGAGTCACCAGCGCCGAAACGTCAATCTCCTCCGCGTCGGACCACAGGTGCTCCAGATTGTAGAACTTACGCGTCTCGTCCATGAACAGATGCACCACCACGCAGCCCAGGTCAATGAGCACCCAGCCGCCGCTGCGGTAGCCCTCGCGGTGAAGAACCTCCTCGCCGGCTTCCTCCACCGCGCGCTCGACCTCGTCGGCCAGGGTTTTAATCTGTGTGCTGGACGAGGCGGTGCATATGACGAAATAGTCGGCCAGCACCGTCACGTCGGTGGTTCTGAGCATTTTGATGTCATGGGCTTTCTTGCCGTCCAGAGTCTTTACAACCAGCTCGGCGATTTCCTTCGGTGTCATCATATCAGCATCACATTCCTTTTTATTATAATAAGGGGCTCTCCTTGGCCCGTGTAGCTCAAAGAATCAGCCGCCTCACTCGGCCACTTTGCCCGAGGTGGCGTACAGACCCCTGCCGCTTTCGTATTGGAGGATGTCGAGCTTGTCCGCGCTGATATCCTGTGTGAAGGGGTTCAGGCGCGTGTTTATCATCTCCACCCAGCCGTCAACGTCAATTTCGTAGTAGGACCCGCCGAGCACGCCTATTCCCTGGCCCGGCACGGTGGAAAAGCTTATCTTCTCCTTGTCCATCGTCAGAAACTGTCTGGCAAAAAAGGCCAGATTGCCGCTTTCAAGGTCGGTTTTGACGTATTGCTGGAAAATCTCTATCGCCTCGGGCAGATTCGGTATATTCCCTAAGGTGAGCATTTGCGAGGCTATGGTTTTGAGAAAATCCTGCTGCGTGGCTATTCTGCCCAAATCGCCGTTGGCGTAGCCCGTGTTTTCGTTTCCCACGCGGAAGCGCAGCACCTTCACCGCGTCCTCGCCGCTCAGCCACTGGTAGCCCGCGGGTATGTGCACGTAAAAATCCTGAGAGGGGTCGTCATAGTCCATATCCCGAGGCACGGTGTAGTACACCCCGCCGATGCAGTCAACCAGCCTCTCCACCGCCTTTATGTTCACCACGGCGTAGCAGTCCGGCTCAAAGCCCAGGATATCGCCGAGCCTTTCAATAATCTGCTCGATGTCCCCGTTGACAAAGGCGTACATCGTGCCGGCCTTCTTGACGTACCAGCTCACATTCATAAGCGTGTCCCGCGGGATATTCACAATATCGAGGGTGCCCGCGGCGGTGTCCATGCGGCCGACCATGATGACGTCCGTGTTTGCGCCTATCTGGTCCATTGCGGCCAGCAGGAAGGTATAGCAGTCCTCACGGCGCACGTTGGGCTCTGGGGTGGGCTCGGGTGTTGGCGTGGGCTCCGTGGTTTTATCCGGCTTTGGCGTGTCCGCCGGCGGACACGGAGTGTTCGCCGGCGCCGGCGTAATAAGCGGCTCACGCAGGCCCGACGCGGAGACGTCGGGCGGTTTTTCCCATATCGCGTAGGCCGCCACCGCGCTGCCAAGAACCAGAACGACGCAGGCCAGCGCTATCAGCGCCCGGCGCTTTGCGCGCGGCGGCGTCTTTTTGGCATAGCGCGTATCGTCCCTGTGCGCGCGGACGTTTCCGGCGCTTGACGAGCCGGCTTTCTTTATCCGCTTTTGCAGCTCCGGCGGCAGAGACGCGGTCTCCTCGCCGAAAATTTTTTCTGATTTTGAGGCGGCGCGGGCTTTGCTCTTTCCCTGCGCTGTACTTTTCACTCCGGATTCAGGCGCGGCGTGTTTCTTTGCCGCACCGTGCTTCCCGGCGTCGCTGCTCCCGTTGAGCTTCATAATTAAGGCTTACTCCCGATGATTTTTCGCCGCATACCACTCAAGTGCGGCGGCGCTGTTTTCGTGCGGCTGCTGGCCTCGGCTTGCGACATCCTCAAGGCTCATCCTCAGTCCGAGCTCCATAGCCGCGTCGATATTCTCATAGGCCAGAGCGCGCAGGCGCTCCACTCCGTCGAAATCTCGTGTGGGCTCTATGTAATCGGCCATGTACAGTATCTTTTCCGGCATTGACATATCCGGCTTGCCGGTTGTGTGCCACTTTATGGCCTCGTACACCTCGTCACACACTCCGAACCGGCCGCGGGCGACTGCCGCTCCGGTTTTAGCGTGTAGAAGCTTTTCATTTGTGCGCTCAAGCTTATCTGTAATGATACCATATTTTTCGCATAATATCAACTGCTGATTAAGGTCTAATTTTTTCGTTATGTCATGCAGTATGCCTGCCTCGGCGGCTTTCTCCGCGTCCGTGCCCCAGCGGCGGGCAAGGCGCTCAGCTTCCTCCTCAACTCCGCGGACATGCGGTATGCGCTGCGGCTTGAGCATGGCGTAAGCCTGCTCGCGCAGCCACTCGCGCTGCGGCTTTGCACCATACAGCCGGTGCTGTATCACATACTCATATGCCGACGGATGCATCAGCTCCCTGCCGCAGCCCCTGCGCAGGGCGTCACGCACATCCGTTGAGGACGCAGGCAGGGCGGGCGCGTCTATAACTTCCACGCGCGCGCCGTATTTTTTGCTCAGAGCGCCCGCCGCGTCGCTTATTTTTCCGCTCTCACCCACGTCCCGCGCCACGGCGGCGAGCCTTGCGTTTTGCAGTATCCACTCAAAATCGCGCCACTGCTCAAAGGTGCAGAGCATGTCCGTGCCTAAAAGCAGATAAATCTGAGCTTCCGGATAAAGCTCCAGCAGCCCGCGCAGGGTATCGGCCGTATAGCTTTTTCCCTCTCGCCGCAGCTCCATATCGCTGACCTCGATGCACGGTATGTCTCCGAAAGACAAACGCGTAAGCTCAAAGCGCTGCTCGGGCTCCGGGCTGTCCTCAGGCATGTCCTTGTGCGGCGCGGCGCGCTCGGGTATCACGAGCATTTTGTCCGGACTGAGCTGTTCCAGCGCGGCACGGGCCGCGGCTATGTGTCCCACATGCGGCGGGTTAAAGCTTCCGCCGTAAACGCAAATCTTCATTTTCTTTTCTTCTCTCCGACAAGCTCTATTTTAGGCTCTTTTGCGTTTTTCTTATACAGCACAAACTTACTGCCGATAACCTGCACCTGCTCTGCCCCGCAGGCCTCCGACAGCGCGTCGCAGGCTTCGCGCGCGGTCAGCAGAGAGTTTTCCAGCACCCTGCCCTTGATTATCTCCCTTGCTGCCAGAGCGCCGCCGACCTGGCTTATCACGTTTTCCGTTATTCCGCCCTTCCCAATTTGAACTATCGTGTCCAGTCCGGCGGCTATACCCTTTAGCTGGGCGCGCTGCTTACTTGTCAGCATTATGTTTCCTCAGCTCCTCGATAAATTTTCTCATCGCCCTGCCTCGGTGCGATATTCTGTTTTTCTCGTCCTCCGACAGCTCTGCCATTGATTTCTCCATACCCTGCGGCAGAAATACGGGGTCGTAACCAAAGCCTCCGTCGCCGCGCGGCGCTTTTAAAATACTCCCCTGGCACTCTCCGTAGGCGCGAAGCACCTCCCCATTTGGAAAAGTGCAGCATATCGAGCTGGCAAATTTAGCAGCTCGATTCCCCTCTCCGGCCAGTTTTTCCAGCAGAAAGGCGGTGCGTGCCGCATCAGTGTCCTCGTGGTTTCCGGTATAGCGTGCCGAATAGAGTCCCGGCGCGCCGTCAAGCGCCTCCACCATAAGGCCCGAGTCGTCCGCCACGGCCGGCAGGCCCGTCGCATCTGTCACGGCCGCGGCCTTCAAATAGGCGTTTTCCTCAAAGCTCGAGCCCGTCTCCTCCACGGAAAAATCACAGCCGGCCTGACGCTGGCTCACCAGCTCTATTCCCTCGCCCGAGAGCAGCTCTCGCATTTCCCGCAGCTTGTTTTCGTTGTTTGAGGCAAGCACATATCTCATTTGCGCTCTCCTCCCTATTGAAGCAGCGCCTCGGCAAAGCCGTCCGGCTCGAAAGGCATAAGGTCGTCCTGCCCCTCGCCCACGCCGATATACTTTACCGGCACTTTCAGCTCGTCGGCTATGGCAAAGACTATACCACCCTTGGCCGTGCCGTCAAGCTTGGTCAGCACTATGCCCGTCACGTCTGCGGTCTCGCCGAAGCTTTTGGCCTGGATAAGCCCGTTCTGCCCTGTTGTGGCGTCTATCACCAGCAGAGTCTCCACATCCGCGTCGGGCAGCTCGCGGCCTATTATGCGGCGAATTTTCGCCAGCTCGTTCATCAGGTTCTGCTTGTTGTGCAGCCGTCCGGCTGTGTCTATTATTATAACGTCCGCGCCGCGCGCCTTGGCCGCGGATATACCGTCGTACACCACGGCGGCGGGGTCTGACCCCTCCTCATGGCGGACTATGTCCGCGCCGCTTCTCTGCGCCCACACGCCGAGCTGCTCGGCCGCGGCCGCTCGGAAGGTGTCGCCCGCGCACAGCAGCACCTTTTTTCCCTGCTCGTGCAGATTGGCAGGCAGCTTGCCTATGGTCGTGGTCTTACCCACTCCGTTCACGCCCACCATGAGGATAACCGACGGCTTTGTGCCCAGCCTGAGCTCACGGCTGCCGACATCAAGTATCTCCGCGAGCACCTCGCGGAAAGCTGCGCGCAGCTCCTCTCCGCCGCGCAGGCCACGCTCCGTAACCACCTCGCGCAGACGCTCCACCGCCTTTACAGAGGCGCTCACGCCCGCGTCGGCCATGATAAGCGTGTCCTCCAGCTCGTCGTAAAACTCTTCGTTTTCTCCCGTGAATCCGGCGAACATGTTGTTCATGGAAACGGTCATGCTCTGCTTCGTGCGCGCAAGGCCGTTTTTTATCTTCTCAAAAAATCCCATTTGCGTTTCCCCTTTTCATAAATATGCCGGGCGGTTATTCTGCGGCGCTTTTCTCCGCCTCGTCGAGGTCAACGGATATAACCGTCGTCACGCCCTTTTCCTGCATGGTAACGCCGTAGAGCATGTCCGCCTCCTCCATCGTGCCGCGGTGGTGGGTTATGGCGATAAACTGCGTGTTCTTCGCCATGGAGCGCATGTACTCGGCGTAACGTATCACGTTGGCCTCGTCCAGCGCCGCGTCAATCTCGTCCATTATGCAGAACGGCGTCGGCCTTACCTTCATTATCGCGAAATACAGCGTTATCGCCACGAAAGACTTCTCGCCGCCGGACAGCAGGCTTATCGTCGTCACCGCCTTGCCGGGGGGCTGGACCTTGATTTCTATGCCGCACTCGAGCACGTTTTCCTCATCCTCAAGCTCCAGCGAGGCGCGGCCGCCGCCGAACAGCTCCAAAAAGACCTCCTTGAAGCTTGCGTTTATGGCCTTGAACTGAGCGGTAAAAATCTCCTTCATTTCGCCGGTGAGCTCGGATATTATCTTCTCCAGCTCTTTTTTCGCCTTGCTGACATCCCCTCGCTGCTCGCTGAGAAAGTCGTAGCGCTCACTCACGCGCTCGTATTCCTCTATAGCGCCGATGTTCACGTTCCCGAGCCGGCTTATCTCCCGCCTGAGCTCATTTATCCGCTTTGATGCCGCGTCCATGTCCTCCACGGCCTGACGCAGCTCTCCCGCCGCGCTACGGCTGAGCTCGTAGCCCTCCCAGAGCTTATCGACTATGCTTTTTTCCTCCAGTTCGGCGGCAAGCTTCTTCTGCTCAAATCGGGCGCATACCGACTGCATGTCCAGAAGCTGCCGGTTTTTGTCCTGACCTTCCTTCTCGCAGCGCGTGCGCCGGCCCTCAAGCTCCATTCTGCGCGAGTTTACCGTTTCTATCCGCCCCTTCAGCGCCGCAATTTCTTCACGGCGCCGACTGTTCTGCTCCCCCGCCTCGGCAAGGCGGCGCTCAATATCGGCGTTTTTCTCCCGCGTCTCGGATATGCTGCGGCGGCGCTGCTCTCCGTCGCCGGAAATTGCCTCAAGCAGCTCCGACAGGCTGCCCCGCGAGCGAAGCGTCGCGTCGCGCTCAGCCTCCAGCGAGGCCACGCTCTCACGCAGAATCGCCAGCTTTTCCGCCAGCGCTGCACGGCGCTTTTCAAACTCCTCACGTCCGCCGGAAAGGCCCGCTATTTCCGCGCGCACCTTCTCAAGCTCAGCTTCAAGGCCGACGGCCTCTTTTTCCGCCTGCTCCGCTCGCCGCTGGTTTTCGTTTATGCGTGCGGATATTCCGGTTTTTTCGTTTTCCAGCGTCTCGAGTGCCTCGTCCGCCGCGCTTTGCAGCACGCGGCACTGCGCCGCCTCGCTCTCCCAGCGGTGTACGGTCTCCGCGGCCTCGCCCTGCTCGGAGGCAGCCTGCTCCATCTCGTACTTCGCCGCGGCCAGCTCTCTCTGTGCCTCGGCAAGCCTGCCGCGTGTATCCGCCTCGTCGCGCTCAAGCTTTTTCAGCTTTTCGCGCAGCCTTTTCAGCTCGTTCGCGCGGGACAGTATCCCCACATTCTTCGCCGTGCTGCCGCCGGTCATGGAGCCGCCGGCGTTTATAAGCTGCCCGTCAAGCGTGACAATACGCAGCTGGTTGTCAAACTTCTTCGACATTCTCACAGCGCTGCCAAGGTCCTCCGCAACGACTGTGCGGCCGAGCAGGTTTAGAAAAACATTCTCAAAACGCCTGTCGTAACCCACAAGCTGCGCTGCCACTCCGACATAGCCCTCCTCGCCCTCCGGAACACGGCGCAGGCTGTTCGGACGCATCGCCGACAGAGGCAGAAACGTCGCGCGGCCGCCGTCGCCGCGCTTGAGCATTTCAATGGCGGCTCTGCCGGCATCTTGAGTATCTACGACTATGTTCTGCATTGCCGCGCCCAGCGCGGTCTCTATCGCCAGGGCATAGCGCTCGTCCACCGTCACGAGGCTTGCCACAGGTCCGAAAATCCCCTTCAGCGCCCCGCGTCCGGCCTCGCGCATAACGGTTTTCACCGCCTTGCCCATGCCCTCAAATTCCTTTTCCATCTCCGCGAGCATGTTCGCCCGCGCCTGCGTTGAGCGCAGCTCCACAGTCAGCCTGTTGAAAGTTTCGCCAAGCTCCTCGGCCCTCTGCTCCCTTCCGGACATGAGCAGTCTGTGCCCGCTTATTACATTATTTATCTCGTCAAGCCGTCCCCTCGCCTTGTCCAGCTCGCTCTGAGCTATACGCAGCTTCGCGCCCGCGGCGGCGTACTTTTCCTCGCCCGCGGCGCTCTCCGCGTCGATTGTGGATACCCGCTCGCCCAGCTCACGGCGGCGGTCAGCAAGCATTGTCAGCATCGTCTGCTTCTGCGCCAGCGCCTCCAGAGCGGCGTTCTCGCGCGTCACCAGCTCGCTTATGCCCTGCTCATTACGGCCGGCCTCGGCGGCGTTTTTCTCCGTCTCGGCCACCGCCGCGGCAATCTCGCCCTCGCAGCGGGATTTTTCCGAGTCTATCTGCTCAAGGCGCGCGCCGTGTTCCTCTATCTGAGTCCTTATGCTTTCTGCCCGTCCGCTCTGCTCGCTTATCTCCTCCTCAAGCCGGGCTATACTCTCCTGATTGTGCTCAAGGTTAGTTCTCAGCACCGCCATGGCGCTCTCCTCCTCGGACGCAAGCGCCTCGGCCTTTGAGCACTGCGCACGCAGGCTCTCTGACTCAACATCGCATTCCCGCATTTTCTCCGTGCACTTCTCTGACTCGGCGTACACCCTGCTCAGCTCGCGCTCGGCCTGCTCAAGGCCGCCTTTGGCCTGCTCATAGTCGGCGTTCACCGCCTCGGCCTGTGTTTGCAGGCGGTCGAGCGTCTCCATCCACACGGAGATTTCCAGAGTACGCTGCTCGTCGCGCAGGATGAGATAGCGTTTTGCCGTCTCCGCCTGTTCACGCAGGGGGTTGACCTGCATCTCCAGCTCGTCAATTTTGTCGTTTATGCGCACCAAATTTTCCTCCGTGCGCTCAAGCTTGCGCTCGGCCTCCTCCTTGCGCCGGCGGTAGCGGGCTATTCCAGCCGCCTCCTCGAAAATTTCCCGCCGGTCGGTGCTGCGGGCGGAGACTATCTCCGCAATTCTGCCCTGACCGATAACGCTGTAGCCGTCGCGGCCCAGACCGGTGTCCATCAGCAGCTCGGTCACGTCCCGCAGGCGCACGCTCTCGCGGTTGAGGTAATATTCGCTCTCACCGCTGCGGTAATACCGTCGGG
>CATJWA010000198.1 GCA_949744025.1 uncultured Eubacteriales bacterium | reverse complement strand
TCAGAAAGGGGGAGGCATAATGAAGCTGATTGACCTGCACGCGCACACCACGGCGTCGGACGGGACGTTTACGCCAGCCGAGCTGGTGGAGTATGCCGCTAAAAAGGGACTGGCAGCGGTTGCCATTACGGACCACGACACGGCCGCTGGGGCGGTGCAGGCATCGGAGCTCGGGGAAAAATACGGCGTGGAGGTCGTACCCGGGATTGAGATAAGCGCGGAGTATCTCGGCTACGGGATTCACATACTCGGCTACTTCATCGACCCCGCCGCGCCGGCGATGACGCGGGTGCTCGACTGGGTGATTCAGGAGCGGAAACGGCGCAACAGTCAGATTATTGAGCTCATGCGCGCCGACGGCGTGGAGGTCTCGGCCGTGGGACTGGCCGAGCGCTTCCCCGGCGCGGTGATAGGCAGGCCGCACTTAGCCGCGGCGCTGGTGGAAAACGGGCTTTGCGGGAGCGTGCAGGAGGGCTTCTCCCGCTATCTGAACGTTGGCAAAAAGTATTACCTGCCGAGGACCTACCTGCCGTTGGAGACGGCCTTTGAGTGCATACGGCTCTCGGGCGGCAAGGCGGTGTTCGCCCATCCGCTGCAATACCGCATGGGCGAGCGGGAGCTGCTTACGCTCACTGGGCGTCTGGTTGACGTCGGGTGCGTGGGGATGGAGTGTCTTTACTCCGGGTACACGGCCGGGCAGAGCGGGTATCTGCGCGATATTGCGGGCAGGTTCGGGCTGTGCGTTACCGGAGGGAGCGATTTTCACGGGAGCAGGAAAGCGCGGATTGACCTTGGGAGCGGAATGGGAGATTTAGCAGTCGGGTATGAGGTTTTGGAGGAGCTGAGGAGACGCTGAGAGCTCGGAAAAATCGAAGCTGTGCAAATTTGGAAGAATTTTATTTTTTGTTGCATATGTTGCTGCTGTTTTTTACCTCGGGGAGACTATGGGCAGAAGGGCATTAAAACGAATTTAACAGGCCTTTTATTCCCTCTTTGTTGAACAGGTCCCTGTAATACCCCAGCTCACCGGCTATGAGCTCGTCAATCGCCCGCATTCCCAAAAGCTCCACGGGCGCGCGGTCGTCTGTGAGAATATGTTCTCCTGGGGCGCAGGGAGTCAGGGCCTCGGACACCTCCGAGAGCATCGCGCCGAGCGGCGCATCGGTTACGGCGCGGAGGTTTTCCGTGAGCGCGGCGGCGGGGTCAAAGCCTGCGGCGAAGAGCTCGCGGTTGGTGTTGCCGGGCACGTCCGCGGTATACACGAAGTCAAACACCGATGCTATGGTGTCGGTCAGGTACTCGTTTATGCTGCCCTCGCCGTCGGAGTGCATATTCATATTCACGACCATGACGCCGTTTTCCTTGAGATGATCGCTGACAAGTGTGAAAAACTCCGCGGAGGACATCTGGAACGGAATCGTGATATCCTGATAGGCGTCCACAAGAATCACATCGTACCGCTTGTCCATGGCTTGGAGGTAGGCACGTCCGTCATAGGTGGTGACGGCTACGTTCTCGGACATGTCGAAATACTCGAAAGCCAGCCCCGTTATCTTCTCGTCTATCTCGACGCCTTCGGCCGCGGCGCCGGGGAAATATTTTTCGCACTGCGTGGCATAGGTGCCTGTACCGTTGCCAAGGACAAGAACGCTGCCGCCGCTTCCCTCTCTCAAGCCGGCCATGACGGGGGCGGCGAGCGCGTAGTCATAGTACATGCCGGTGAAGCCCTCGCCCTTCATTTTTACGGACTGGACTCCGAAAATCACGTTTGTGGACAGAACTATGCGGTCGGGGCTCTCCTTGACCTGGAGGTAGTTATATATTGACTCGCCCTCATACTTAAGGCTGCTCTCCCAGAAGGCGAAGCTGCCGGAGTGGCCGAGGATTGAGCACAGGACGAACAGTGCGGCGGACACGGCGCACAGCATACGCCTTGTTTTGGCGCTGATAAAGTACACAAGGCCAATGGCCAGAAGTATTCCGGAAAAAAGCAGGAAGGTCACGCTCGTGCCCACGGCGGGTATAGTGACAAAGGTGGGCAGGAAAGTGCCGAGAATGCTGCCGATTGTATTGAAAGCTCCCAAATTGCCGACGGTTTTACCGCTGTCGTCAAGGCTGTCAACACTGTATTTGACCAAGCTTGGCGTTACGGTGCCGAGCAGGAAGAGGGGGAAAACAAAGATTATCATGCAGGCGAAGAAAGCCGCAATCGTGAGAAAGCCGGTGCTCACGGTGAGAATGAGCACCCCCGAGACGGCAAGGATGACGTACTTGCCCAAGACGGGGATGGCGGCTATCCAGACCGCGGCGATGATAAGCCGGCGGTAGAGCCGGTCAGGGTCGGGATTTTTGTCGGCCGAGCGGCCTCCATAGATATTTCCCAGGGCCATGGCTATCATGATAGTGCCGATTATAATGGTCCAGACTATCTGGGACGAGCTGAAATACGGGGCCAACAGCCGGCTGGCCCCCAGCTCCACGGCCATTACCGACACGCCGGAGAAAAACTCCGTTATGTACAGGTAATATTTATTTCTGAGTATTTTTCGTTCCTGCATGGGCTATCCTCCAAGGCGGCGGGCCATCTCGCCGTGGGCGGCGCGCTCGGCCTCGTCGTTCAGGGGCTCAAGGCTCACGGCCCCGTATTTACGCTCAAGGGCGGTTTTCAGAATGAAATCGCACAGCTCAGGATTTTTGGGCAGAAGCGGGCCGTGGCTGTATGTGGCAAACACGTTTTTATACCGCGCGCCCTCGGTCTTGTCCTCACCGTTGTTGCCAAAGCCGCTTGTGACAGTGCCAAGGGGCTTTACACCTGGTCCGAGATGCGTACGGCCGCTGTGGTTTTCAAAGCCGACTACGGTACTGCCTCCGCTCTCGGGAGTGCAGGTGAACATATAATTGCCTATCATGCGCTGCTTTGAGCCTACGGTGTACAGGTCCAGCGCGCCGATGAAGTCGCAGCGGTGCCCGTCGAAGGTCTCGTAGTACGTGCCGAGCATCTGGTAGCCGCCGCAGATGGCCAGGAAGGTCACGCCGTCGGCTATGGAGGCTTTGACCTCCTCGTCCTTGCCGGAGTGGAGATCTTCAAGCAGGACCTCCTGCTCGAAGTCCTGTCCGCCGCCAATGAACACAAGGTCGCACTCGGCCAGATGCGGGCGGGCGCCTATGCCGGCAGACTCCACGGTCACGTCAATGCCCCGCCACTCCAGCCGCCGGCGCAGGCACAGAATATTTCCGCGGTCGCCGTAGAGATTGAGCACATCGGGATACATGTGGCAGATTTTCAAATTCATATCCATTTTCCTTTCAGACGGCGTCGCATTTAGAAGCTGTTAGCGGCTTTGCCGCTTACAGCTTCTTAAGACAGAGTAGACTTCGCACCCACAGGCGCGAATAAAATCAAATCATTTTTCCCGCGGCGTGTACGTCGGAAAAATTCTCCTCGCGCAGCGCGCGTCGCAGGCCCCGTGCAAGCGGGGACAAGGCGCGAAGCGGAGCGCAATCTTTTCAAATAGAAGGCAGCGGAGCGGCCTTCTATTTGAGGTTTTTCAGCCTTCCCAGAAGTCGCTGCCGCCGCATTTTTTAATCAAATGTGCGCGGAAGTCGAGCATGGCGGTGTAGGTGGGGACAATGTAAACTGGCTTGTCCATTTGGCTTATTTTCTGCGTCAGGAGCTCGTAGTCGCGCTCAAGGCTTATTTTTTCTGGGGCCACGCCGGCATATTTCAGGCGCACCCACAGGTCCGCGGCGCGGATGCCCGAGACAGTAACTGTGTGCAGCCGGTCGCCGAGAATACTCAGCTTCTCAAAGCAGGCGTCCCATATCCAGGACACGTCAGTACCGTCGGCGCCGTTGTCGTTCAGGCACATGACAAGGTCAAACTCACCGTCCATGTCCGAGAGGAACTCAAGCACCTGGTCACAGCCGGCGGGGTTTTTCACAAGCATCATCTTCGCGCCCTTTTCGCCGATATCGAACTGCTCCATACGTCCAAAGCCGCAGTGGAAGCTGCCGACGGCGTTTATCGCAGAGCCGGCAGGCAGGCCCATGGCTGTGGCGGCGGCTATCGCGCCGGCTGCGTTGTAGATATTATACATAGCGGGCAGATTTACGCGCACGGGCTGCTCAGTTTTGCCTATCCGTATTCTCACACGGCTGCCGGCGGAGTCGGTGGAGTCTATGGCCGTGACGGCCACATCCGCGGCGTGGCGGCTGTAGCCGCACTTCGGGCAGCGGAAGCCGCCGAGATGGCCGTAGGTTACGTAGTCGTAGTCGTAGTGCGTGCGGCAACGGATACAGTGGGTGGCGTCGGATATCTCGGGGGGCTGGGTTTCGTGCGCGGCGCTTTTTTCCACGCCGAAGAACAGCGCCTTATTCGGCAGGTCCTCCGCCAGAGAGGAGCACAGTGAGCAGTCCGCGTTCAGGCACAGCAGGGCCTCGGGCACGCTTTTAAGGCCCTCGCGGATATTCTCAAGGGTGTGAGTCACCTCGCCGTAGCGGTCGAGCTGGTCGCGGAAAAGATTCGTCACGACCACTATCTCGGGGCGAAGCTGAGGGAAAACGCGGCGGGCGGCGGCCTCGTCGCACTCGATGACCGCCCACTTGCTTTTGCATTTGCCGGAAAGGGTACAGCGCATGGCAAACTCGGTGGTTATGCCGCTAAGCAGATTCGCTCCGCTGCGGTTGGCAACGCAGTCCATGCCGCTGTCGGAAAACGCCTGCTCTATCATTCTCGCGCTGGTGGTTTTGCCATTGGTGCCCGTAATGGCGACGGTGCGCACGCCGCGGGATAGCACGCCCAGGAGGTTCGGGCATATTTTCAGAGCGATGCGGCCCGGAAAGGCGGTGCCGCCGCGGTGGACAAGGCGTATGCCGAAGTGGAGCACGTGCACGGTGACTATTCCAAGAAAAGCTCTTATGTTCATAATTTTCTCATTCCACTGTCACAGATTTTGCGAGGTTGCGGGGCTTGTCGATGTCGCAGCCTCTTTGCAGGGCTATGTAGTAGGCGAAAAGCTGGAGGGGGATTATGCCGAGGTTGGGCTCAAGCATGGGGTGGGTGTCCGGAACGGTCAGGATATTTTCCCGCTCCACAGTGTCCGGCAGGCCGGCGGCGCGGCTCTCCGCCGTCAGTGCCACGACGCTGGCGCCGCGGGAGATAACCTCGACGATGTTGCTCACGGTCTTGTCGAAAAGGGGCAGGCAGGTGCACAGGGCCACGACAAGGGCTCCGGGCTCTATAAGTGAGATGGTGCCGTGCTTGAGCTCGCCGGCGGCGTAGGCCTCGGAGTGGATATACGATATCTCCTTGAGCTTGAGCGAGCCCTCAAGGCCCAGGGCGTAATCGAGATTGCGGCCGATGTAGAACACGGACTCGTGGTTGAAGCAGCGGGAGGCGAGGTACTTTATGCGTTCGGTGTCTGCCAGCACGCGGGCGGCCTTCTCGGGCAGGGAGCTCAGCTCGGAGACTATTTCGTCATACCGCTCAGGCTCAATTCTGCCCAGTATGTCCGCGAAGTACACCCCCAGCATGTTCAGCGCTGCTAATTGGGTGCTGTAGGCCTTGGTGGTGGCCACGGCTATCTCGGGGCCGGCGTGGGTATACACCACGTCGTCCGACTCGCGGGCTATGGAGCTGCCCACGACGTTGACGATGGAGAGTATGCGTGCGCCGCGGCTTTTGGCCTCGCGCAGGGCGGCCATGCTGTCGAGGGTCTCGCCCGACTGGCTTATGACGATAACAAGCGTATCCGAGTCCACGAGGGGCTCGCTGTAGCGAAACTCGGAGGATAGCACCGTCTCCACCGGCAGGCGGGTCAGGCGCTCTAAATTGTACTTGCCTATCACGCCGACGTGGTAGGACGAGCCGCAGGCGGCGATATATATCTTTTTGAGGCTTCTTATGTATTCTTCACCGATTTTCAGCTCCTCAAACACCACGCGGCCGTCCTTGATACGGGGAAAAATCGTGGCGCGAAGGGCCTCGGGCTGCTCCATTATCTCCTTGAACATGAAGTGCTCATAGCCGCCCTTTTCCGCGTCGGAGACGTCCCAGTCCACGGTATGGCGCTGCTTTTCAACGCGGCGGCGCAGAGCGTCGCAGACCTCGACGCCGTCTTTGGTGACAACGGCGACCTCGCCGTCGTCCATGTAGGACACCTCGTGGGTGTGCTTTATTATGGCGGTGACGTCCGAGGCTATGAAATTGCAGCCCCCGCCCCAGCCGATTATCAGCGGCGCGTCACGGCGCGCGGCGATGAAGCTGTCGGGCGCGTCGGCGCACAGGATACCGAGAGCATAGGCTCCCTCTATCCGGTGGAGCACCTTGTACACGGCGGAGATGAGGTCCTCGCCGCCGTTAAGGTAATATTCCAGCAGCTGGGCCACGACCTCGGTGTCCGTGTCGGAGCGGAAGGTCAGTCCCTTCTGGGTGAGAAACCGCTTTATCTCCGCGTAGTTTTCGATTATGCCGTTGTGGACCACGGCAACGCGGCCGTTTTCGCCCAGGTGGGGGTGGGAGTTTGCGTCGTTGGGCTCGCCGTGGGTGGCCCAGCGGGTGTGGCCGATGCCGGTGCAGCCGTCAAGCGCGCGGCCGCTGTCGGTCAGCTCGTTGAGGGCGCTCAGGCGGCCCTTCGTCTTTTTCACATTCAGTTCGCCGCCCGGCGAGAGCACCGCGACGCCGGCCGAGTCGTAGCCGCGGTATTCAAGGCGGGCGAGGCCGTCAAGCAGTATTGGGCCGGCCTGCTGCGAGCCGGCGTAGCCTACTATTCCGCACATGTGTTTTCTCCTTGCTATGGATGGATTTTCGCGAAAACGCTAATTTATTCTATGCGCCGGGGCGTGTGGCGGTGCGGCGCTAAAATTGTATTATAGCATTAAATCTGCTGTCAAACAAGCTGAATTTGGCATATTGTCGAAGGCTTTCGGCGCGCTCAGTTGCCTGCTTTTCCGCGTTCGCGGCGGTAAATCAGCAGCACTATGGCAAGGGAAACAAGCTGTGCCGCCATGATTCGGACAATTTGCAGCTCGTCCGCACCCCTATCGGAGACGACGTGCAGCATGTTTGTGGCAAGGGTATTATTCAGCAGGTGGTCGCCAAGTCCTGCCCACAGATTTCCGGTCATGCGGTAAAGCAGGCCCCATTTAATTCCCATAAGCCCGGCGAGGATAATATAGCCGATGCTCATAAGGACCATCGCTGCAAACGTCATCTCGCCGTTTATCCAGCTTCTCAGCGGCATTACAAGGTGCCAGATACCAAACAAAAACGCGGCAGTAAAATTCGCTGTCATAAACGGCCTTGTTTTTGAGAGGATTTTGATAAACAGCCCGCGGAAAACGCCCTCCTCCATCCATACGTTGATGATATTGAAAAGCAGGCACAGGGCGAAGAAAACGAGGCCGGTATTTTTTATCTGAGAGCCGGTCAGGGAAAAGCCGCTGATATATATTTCCAAATGCGCGCTGTTGCCTTGCAGAGCCAAAATTGCCAGCTCCAGAGCGTATGAGACGGCAAAGCAGGCGCTTCCCAGCAAAATGCCCCTCAAAACGCCTCGCGCAAGACCGTTCCTTTGAAAGCCGATATCGCCCCAGGTGAGCTTCAGGCTCCTGAGAGTCAGGGCCAGGATTATGATTCCGAGCGCCTTATGGAGCACGTTTTCTCCAAGGGCCGTTTTGTCTGTCTCAATCAGGAAATATTCCGCGAGCCTTGCGGACATGCACAGCGCGAAAACGGCGGCGCACAGCTTATTCGCTTTGTATTTTACGTTTTTTCCCATATATCTGCCTCATATAATTTCCAATTCGCGGGTCTGATTATAGCACAGGCTCCGCTTTAATTCAATTTGTTTGTTGAAATCGGGGACATATGCGGATATAATGAAGGGCAAATAAAGGAGATGGCTGATAATGAGGGATGGCTTTATTAAGGTCGCGGCAGCGTCCGTGGACACGGTTGTGGCGGATGTGCGCGCAAACGTCGAGAGCATAAAAAAGCGTATCGCCCAGGCGGACGCGCTGGGCGTGAATCTGCTGGTTTTTCCGGAGCTGTGCGTCACGGCCTACAGCTGCGGGGACCTCTTTTTCTCCGAGGCGCTGCTGGCAGCGGCGGAGGACGCGCTGGGGGAAATTCGGGATTTTACGGCGGAGCGTTACCCGCTGGTAATCGTGGGCGCGCCGCTGCGGCACGGTGGGAAGCTGTATAACTGCGCCGTGGCCCTGCTGGACGGGCACGCGCTCGCGGTGATACCAAAGACGCACCTGCCCAACCATGGGGAGTTTTATGAAAGGCGGCAGTTTACCTCCGGCGCGGGAGTGCGCGGGGCAGGCATAAGCGTCTGCGGCGAGGCGGTTCCCTTCGGGACCGACCTTCTGCTGCGACACGGGAGCGTGGACGGTTTCTGTGTGGGTGTGGAGATATGCGAGGATTTATGGGCTCCCTGCCCGCCAAGCACGGGGCTGTGCGCCGCGGGGGCGGCCATTATCGCCAACCTGTCAGCCTCGGACGAGCTCACGGGCAAGGCCGAGTACCGGCGGCTTCTCCTGCGCTCAACCTCGGCGCGGCTGCTTTGCGGCTACGTCTGCTGCAACGCGGGTCCGGGCGAGTCCACTCAGGACGCTGTGTTCTCACAGCACCACCTGATTGCCGAGAACGGAACGCTTTTGGCGGAGAATTCTCCCTTCGGCGGCGCGGAGCTGACGGTCAGCGAGATTGACGTGCAACGGCTTTCAGGCGAGAGGCTCAGAAACACGAGCTTTGAGCCGGACGTGTCGGGCGCGTGGCGGGAGGTCGTGTTTGCTCAGAAGGTGCGTCAGACGGCTTTGACGCGGACGGTGGAGAAAAACCCCTTCGTGCCGCCGCTCCACGCGCAGCTTTCAGAGCGGGCGGAGGCTATTTTGAACATTCAGGCCCACGGTTTGGCAAAGCGGCTGGAGCACACAGGGGCGAAAACCGCGGTTATCGGCATCTCCGGCGGGCTGGACAGCTGTCTGGCTCTGCTGGTTACGGCGCGGGCGTTCGACCTGCTGGGCAGGGACAGAAAGGGCATCACGGCGGTGACCATGCCCTGCTTCGGCACCACGGCGCGCACGCGCTCGAACGCGGAGACGCTGTGCTCCCTGCTGGGCGTGACGTTTCGGACGGTGGACATCGGGCCGGCAGTTACGGGGCATTTTAA
Organism: uncultured Eubacteriales bacterium; assembly: GCA_949744025.1. Lineage (GTDB taxonomy): Bacteria > Bacillota > Clostridia > Oscillospirales > Oscillospiraceae > JAMPGF01. The sequence continues at coordinate 496 of CATJWA010000198.1, read as the reverse complement.
GGACATAGGCCACGACCCCGCGGTCAGGGACGTGACCTACGAGAACGCGCAGGCGCGCGAGCGCACGCTTGTGTTAATGGACATCGCAAACGGCCTGGGCGGCCTCGTGGTCGGCACGGGTGACCTGTCGGAGCTGGCGCTGGGCTGGTGTACCTACAACGGGGACCACATGTCCATGTACGGCGTAAACGCGGGCGTGCCGAAAACGCTGGTGCGCTATATTGTGCGCCATGAGGCCGCGCGCGCGGGCGGCGAGCTCGGCACTGTGCTGCGGGACATCATTGACACGCCGGTGTCTCCGGAGCTTTTGCCGGCGTCGGACGACGGCGAGATTGCACAGCGCACGGAGGAGCTTGTGGGGCCCTATGAGCTTCACGACTTTTTCCTGTACTATCTTCTGCGCTTCGGCTTTGGGCCGCGGAAAATCTACCGGCTGGCGCGGTATGCCTTTGGAGATGAGTACGGCGCGGAGACGGTGAAAAAGTGGCTGGGCGTT
>CATJWA010000197.1 GCA_949744025.1 uncultured Eubacteriales bacterium | reverse complement strand
GCTCGCCCAGGGAGAGGGCCACAAATTCCTCCCCGCCGTAGCGGGCGACAAAGTCCGTGCTGCGGTGCATATTATACGCTATCGTCTTGGCCACGGAGGCAATAACCTTATCTCCCGCCGGGTGGCCGAAGGTGTCGTTATACGCCTTGAAATGGTCAATATCGAACATGCAAATCGACAGCGGAAGGCCAAGGCGCGCCGCCTCGTGCCACTTGGTTATGCTGTAGCGGTCATACCGCCGGCGGTTTGCGATTCCGGTCAGCTGGTCTGTCATGGACTGCTGCTCCACCTGACGCCGGTAATTGTACAGCTTGATATGCGTGTTCACTCTTGCCTTTACAATCAGGGGACTGAAGGGCTTTGTAATATAATCCACCGCCCCGAGCACCAGTCCGCGCTGCTCATGCTCCACGTCGGACAGGCTTGTAATCAAAATAACGGGTACGCTTTGTGTAATAATCTCCTCCTGAAGCTTTTTCAGCAACGTAAAGCCATCCATCCCCGGCATAACAACGTCCAGCAAAATCAGGGAATATTTTTCACTGCTCGCACGGCTCAGACCGTCCTGCGCCGTCTGCGCAATGGTAACGTCATATTCGTCATCCAAAATGGATTTTAATTGTGTTGCCTGCAGGGGACTGTCGTCAACAATCAATATTTTTTCCATGTCTGCACTCCTCATTGTATATACTCAAACCGGCCCCTTAAAAGCATTGTTTTCATTATGTCGTCAGGGAAAAATAAAATTTCACCCTGCTTTTATTCTTAAAGCTGATTATGAGCAAAAAACAGGCGGGATAGCAATGTGAGGTTATCCTGTCGGCTTTTATATGCTGATTTTATAAAAACAGTTTGTCAGGAACCTTAAGTTCCTGTATAATATGAATATGTACGCCGGCCGGCTGTTGTCACAGAAGCGGCTTCTTAACCGAAGCGCCGGCGCCGTGCGTAAATAAACGTTTATTATTTTACGGTCAAAAATAAACGCCCTCAACCGGCTGCCCACCGCCTTCCTATCTGAGCTTTCCCGGCTTCAAATAGCCGCTCAGGCCCGTCGTAAGAAGCTGAAACACCGTGTCCTCCGTCTCCTTATTGTCCGGAATTATCCCCTCCACAACATACTTTGCGTACATCACGGTGGACGTGAGCACATGCAGCCACAGCAGGTCCTGATTAATGCGGTCCAGGTCGGGAAACAGCCTTTTGAACGTGCCGACCATGTCTATAAACGTCTGGAAATAGGTCACGTCGCGGGTTTTGTCGTATTTGGGAAAGAAGCCGCTGTCCCTGAAACGGTGGTAAAAAATGGTCTCGTCCGGGTGCGCCGTCCAAAACCGGAAATACGGCAGCCAAAGACCCTTCACCGCCTCCATGGGGTCTGTGAGCATGGTCCGCGGATTCAGCTTCAGGTGCTCAAATATTTTCGCCGCCTGCTTGTCCACATAGGTGAAGCACTCAAGCAAAAGCTGCTCCTTGCCCTCGAAATAGCGGTAAATAGCCCCTGGGGAGAGCTCGGCAAACTCGCTGACATTCTGGATACGCACGCCCTCAAGGCCATACCGGCGCACGGCCTTCATCGCAGCAAAAATGATTCGCGTTTTGGTATCGTCCAGATTAATCACTTCCCACCCTGATAAGCGCTTGCACCATTTCTGTCCAAGCAGAAATTATATACTGCTTTGCTCTTTTTGGCAATACCCTTTTTACTCGAAAAAACGTCGCAAAAAAAGCACGGCGGGACGCCGTGCTTTTCACGCTTTATCTCCCGCGCCGCGCGCGGGGCCGCCGGATTTATTTGCCCAAATAGCTGAGCACAAGCTCCTGAAGCAGCTCGTCCCTGTCCAGACGGGTTATCAGGCTCCTTGCGCCGTTATAGTTTGTGATGTAGGTCGGGTCCTCCGACAAAATGTAGCCGACTATCTGATTTATGGGGTTGTAGCCCTTGATAAGAAGAGAATTGTAAACAGAAGACAATATCTCCTTTATCTCCGTCTTGGTATCAATCGCGGTGAATCTGCGCGTCACATCTTCCATGAAAATTCCCTCCTTTTTAGCGCTTGAAAGCGATGGCAAATATTATTTTCAGCACGCTTATATTATAACAAATTTTTTGCCGCTGTAAAGGCGATTTATATTACGGTTCAGTTACATTTTACTCAAAATTTTCTTATCTTATTACATATCCCGAAAAAACCCTCTGCCTCTGAAAAAAAAATTCATAAATTATTTTGTTTCTGCGCGGGTAATATGTGGTAAAATAGTGCTGATACGATTATCGTATTGCTTTTCAAAAACAAAACCTTACCACCGGCCGACGGAGCGGGCGCGCTTTCCCCTGCCGGCCGGCGGTATCCGAAGGGAATGCAGCGCTTTGACGATACAGCTTGGAAAAAAGAAAAACGAAGCTTCACTAAAGCCGCCGCTTGAGGGGTTCCGGGCCGGCGAAAAGCAGGGACTGACCGACGAGCAGGTTCGCTCCCGCGCGGGGCTCGGCTACATAAACCTGCCGGTGGACCCGCCGTCAAAAACCGTGGGGCAGATAGTGCTGGGGAATATATTCACGTATTTCAACATCGTGTTTTTTATTCTGGCGGCCTTTGTGATTGCCGTGAGGAGCTGGAACAACCTCATGTTCATGGGCGTGGTGGTGCTCAACACAGCCATCGGCATAGTTCAGGAGCTGCGCTCGAAAAGGACGCTTGACAACCTCACGCTGCTCAACAGTCCCAAGGGCACCGTGGTGCGAAACGGACAGCGCTTCGTTATCGACACGGCGGAGCTTGTGCGCGACGACATTGTGTTTTTCACCACCGGCAACCAGATTTACGCCGACGCGGAGGTCGTCTCCGGCTCCTGCCAGACCAACGAGGCGCTGATAACCGGCGAGGCGGACGAGATAAAAAAGGGTCCCGGGGACAAGCTCATGAGCGGCAGCTTCGTCGTATCCGGCTCATGCTGCGCGCGCCTGACCGCCGTGGGCGAGGACTCCTATGCCAACCGGCTTACGCTCGAGGCGAAGAAGTCCAAGAAATCCAAGCAGTCTGAGATGATGCGCTCGCTCAGCGCGCTGGTGAAGTGGATAGGCATAATCGTCATCCCCTTCGGCGTTGTGCTGTGCATCAAGGAGGTCGAGTGGCTCGGCCGCAGCTTTGAGGACGGCGTAGTGTCCACGGTCGCGGCGCTTATCGGCATGATTCCCGAGGGGCTGTACCTGCTGACCAGTCTGGCCCTTGTGGCGAGCATCATGCGTCTGGCGAAAAAGAAAACCCTCGTCCACGACATGGGCTGCATTGAAACGCTCGCGCGTGTGGACACGCTGTGCGTGGACAAGACCGGCACCATAACCGAAAACAAGATGATGGTCGAGGACGTACATCTCCTGTGCGAGGACCGCTATGTCATGGACGACGTGCGCATGATAATGGCCGATTATGTCTTTGCCATGCAGGACGACAACGACACCATGGCCGCCCTGCGAAAATACTTCACCGGTCAGGTCAACCAGACCGCCGAGGAGACTCTGCCCTTCACCTCCGCGAAAAAATACGGCGGAGTCAGCTTCCACGCGGACGAGACCTATCTGCTCGGCGCGCCGGAAATGCTGCTGGGCGCGGATTTTGACAAATACGCGGACGTGATAAACGAATATTCTTCCCGCGGCTGCCGCGTGCTGCTGCTGGCGCTGTACGACGGCAGACTGACCGACAAGAGCCTTGACAGCGAGCTGATGCCCCTGGCGCTGATACTGCTGTCGAACAAGATACGTCCCGAGGCTCCGGAGACCTTCAAATTCTTCGCCTCCCAGGGCGTGCGGGTGAAGGTGATATCCGGCGACAACCCCGTGACCGTGTCCGAGGTGGCAAAGCGCGCGGGCATCGAAAACGCGGAGCGCTACGTGGACGCTCGCACGCTCACCAGCGACAAGCTGATACGCCAGGCGGCGGAGGAATACACCGTGTTCGGCCGCGTCACGCCCGACCAGAAGCGCAAGCTGATAAAGGCGCTGAAGAAAAACGGCCACACCGTCGCCATGACGGGCGACGGTGTCAACGATGTGCTCGCGCTCAAGGAGGCCGACTGCTCCGTGGCGATGGCCTCGGGCAGCGAGGTGGCCTGCCAGGTGTCGCACATCGTGCTCATGGAGTCCAACTTCGCGGTCATGCCCGCCGTGGTGGCGGAGGGCCGGCGGGTTATCAACAACATCGAGCGCAGCGCCACGCTGTTTCTGGTGAAGAACATCTTCTCCTTCGCGCTGGCGATAGTCTCGCTCATCTTCACGATGCCATATCCCTTCACGGCCGCGCAGCTGAGTCTGGTAAGCAGTCTGACTATCGGCTTCCCCGGCTTTGTGCTGGCAATGGAGCCGAACAACAGCGTGGTAAAGGGGCGGTTTCTGTCCAACGTGATGCGCCGGGCCTTCCCCGCGGCGATGACGGACTTCGTGCTGGTCATAGGCGTGTGGCTGTTCTATGTGGCCTTTGATTTGAGCCAGGACATGATGTCCACCATATGCGCGGTGGTCATGGGTATAGTGGGACTGCTGGTGATATTCCGGCTGTGCAAGCCCATGACGCTGATACGGCGGGCGCTGCTCATAGCCTGTACGGCGCTGTTCGCCCTGTGCGCGGTGTTCCTGCGCGATTTGTTCACGCTCTCGGCGCTGGACTTTGCGGGGATACTGATTCTCGTTGTGTTCTCGCTTCTGGCCTGGCCCGCGCTGAATCTGGCCTACAGGCTTGAGGCGCGCGCCACGGAGCGCATCCGCGGAAGAATAAAGAGAAGGCGGCAGAAAAAAGCCGCATAAACCGGAACCGGAGGGCTAAGCCCTCCGGTTCAGACTGTCTAAAAGCCTCGCAGATCTTAGAATTTGTTAGCGGCTTTGCCGCTTACAAATTCTTGATGCAGAGCTGTTCGCGGCTGGCAAGCCGCGAATAAAGTTCAATCGTTTTTTCCGGCGGCATGTACGTCGGATAAAAACACTTTGCGCGGAGCGAGCGTGCGAGCACCAGCGAGTGCGCAGAGCGTAGCGAAGCCCTCTCGAAAAAGTGGCTTCGCCTCTTTTTCGACACGCTGAAACCGGAGGGCTGAGCCCTCCGGTTTCGGTTTATTTTTTCCACAGTAGCACTTCCCGCGCCTCGCGGGCGAAGTACACGCGGCTGTAGACTATCACAAAGGCGAAGTAGAAGCCGCTGGTGACGGAGAACAGTATGTGTCCGGCAATGAACAGGTAGCCCGCGCACATGGCGAGCGCTGTGAACAGCGCCACGGTGATGACGTCCGGACGGCGGACCATGCTCCTGAAAAACTCAACCGCCGCCTTGGCGTACAGCCACAGGAAGGCGGCGCAGCCGGCCGCGCCATAGTAAAACAGCACCTCAAACACGTCCATCTCGAGGATTTCTTTCACGCTGCCCCGGCCCATGCCGAACAGCCAGACGATTATCCCGCCCTTTTTGAACTTCACAAAATGCTCGGTGAGCTTGACGTTTCGCCCGCTGAGCATGGCCGACTGCACTCCCTCGCGCTCGGCCAGCTCACCGGTGGCATTGAAGGAGCCGACGATGCTGTGCCACAGCTCCATGCCGGACAGGAGCATCAAAATCCCGAACACGGCCAGCGCCGCTCCGAGCGCCTCGGCAAAGCCCAGCGCCGTGTGCGTCTTTTTCTCCCTGACAAGCGGAATCAGCGCCGCTCCGAGCATGACCGCGTAGTTCACGGCCACGGCAATGAACGCGGTCTTGCTGCCTATTATCATAAGCGCGTTGGCGCTCAGTCCGCCGGCGGTAAGGTACAGCGCCGCGCGCCAGCGCGGAGAAGCTTTGCGGTCCATGGACATGAAGCGCGCGGTGCAAACCGGCAGCAGCAGGGCCAGCACGGCGGTGATGTCGTTGCCGGCGTAGAAGAAGCCGCGGCTGCCGCGGTAGCCGAGACGGTCGGCGTAGGTGCTGTAGCCCACGCCCACGACAGCGGAGACGAGTATCGACAGCGACAGCAGTATAAGCGTCAGAGCAATGATATCGTCCAGCCGGCGCAGCAGGCCCTTTCCGTCCTCACCCCAGCGCGCGGCGAAAACGCGGGTGTACACCATCAGCAGCACAAGGTTATAGCAGAAGCGCGCGGCGTACTGTACGTCCACGAAAATTGAGACGGAGCCGGAGCTGACCCGCTCGCCCGCCATGGACAGCAGCCAGCAAACGCCTATGGGCAGCGCGGTGAGTATGGATTTTTTGTCCCGCACAATGAGAATATACAGCGCGAACGCCACGAGCATAAGCATACGCGCAACGAGGCTGGGGGTCACGCCGAGGGTGTTTGTGAACTTCACGTCCAGCACTCCCACACCCATGACGAGGTTGATGTAAATGCCGTTTATGATGTCCAGAAACGGATTGACGAACAGGAAAACCCAGAATATTTTTTCAAGCAGCAGCGCCGCTTTTGAGGTCTGTTTCATTATGTATCTCCTTTTGCTCTGCCGTAAATTGTCAGCTAAGTATATACCGGAAATTGCCTCCGCGTCAACGTCTGCGCGCAAAATTGATATTTTCGACACATCCGCAGGGTATAATCTAAGCTGGGCAGGGACATTGCTATTATACCCGCAAATGCGCCGCAGATGCAAGATTTAGTTGACAGCGTCACGGTAACAGATATATTATGGTTATATTATTATTTCAGAAACAGGAGATATTCTAATGGACGAAAACTGCACTCATGACTGTTCCTCCTGCGGGGAGAGCTGCTCCTCCCGCCAGCCCGAGAGCCTGCTGGCTCCCGCGAACAAGGATTCCAACGTCAAAAAGGTCATCGCCGTCGTGTCCGGCAAGGGCGGAGTCGGCAAGAGCATGGTGACCTCCCTGCTTGCCGGGGCGATGAACCGCGCCGGCTTCAAAACCGCGATTCTGGACGCGGACATAACCGGCCCCTCCATCCCAAAAATGTTCGGCCTTGACAACGTGCGCGCCAACGCCGACGAGCGCGGCATCATCCCCGCCGAGTCCGCGGAGGGCATAAAGATTATGTCCGTCAACCTTCTGCTTGAGCACGGCAACGACCCCGTCATCTGGCGCGGCCCCATCATTGCCGGCGTGGTCAAGCAGTTCTGGAGCGACGTTGTCTGGGGCGATATTGACTACATGTTTGTCGATATGCCTCCCGGAACCGGCGACGTGGCGCTTACCGTGTTCCAGTCCTTGCCGGTGGACGGGCTCGTAATTGTCACCTCCCCGCAGCAGCTTGTCGGCATGATAGTGGAGAAGGCCGTGAATATGGCCAAAATGATGAACATCCCCGTGACGGGTCTGGTTGAGAACATGGCCTACTTCAAGTGCCCCGACTGCGGCGGCGAGCATCTCATCTTCGGCGACAGCCACATCGGCCGGATTGCGGAGGAATACGGCATCGGCGTGACCGCGCGTATGCCTCTTGACCCCTCCATGGCCGCCGCCTGCGACATGGGCGGAGCCGGAGCAATACAGGGCGGCTGGCTTGACGGCATCACGAAGGCAATAGAGGCCCTGTAAGAAGGAGCGGCAACAGCTTCCAAGAACAGCGGGACGGTAAAGGCAGCCTTTCAGGCCGCGCGGAGAAGGGAGAATAATTATGAAAAAATTCCTCGGGAGCTACTGGTTTATAACCTTTATGCTGCTGGCGATAGTCGCCGGCTGCATCACGGGCGCGGTCTGGCCCGGGGCAACCTGCCTCGAGCCGCTGGGCACGGTGTTCATAAACCTGATGTTCTGCGTCGTGGTGCCGATGGTGTTCTGCTCTATCGCCTCGGCAATCGCCAACATGGGCAGCGTCAGGCGCGCCGGCAAGGTGATGCTCACTACGATAATCACCTTCCTGGCCACCGCGGCGATTGCCGCCGTTATCATGTACATAGTCGTGCGCATAATCCCGATAGTCAGCGGCCGCTATGAGATAGCCGAGGGTGAGGTCGGCCAGACGCTGGGGCTGGCGGACATGATAATCAACTTCTTCACCAAGCCCGACTTTGTCGAGCTGCTGTCAAGGCGGGCGATTCTGCCGCTTATAGTGGCGGCGGTGCTTTTCGGCTTCGGCGTTCAGATGTCCGGCGGGCCAGAGACGCTTGTGGCGAAATTCCTCGCCAACATAACCGACTGCCTGATGAACGTGGTGAAGATAATCTCCTACTACGCGCCCATCGGCTTTTTCGGCTTTTTCGCCTACCTTGTTGCAACCTACGGCCCCGAGCTTATCGGAGACTACAGCCGCACGCTTATCGTCTACTACGCGATGTGCTTTATCTACATGTTTGTCTCCTCTCCCATATACGCCCGCTTCGGCGGCGGCAAAGGCGCGGCGAGAGTCATGTTCAAGCATCTTTTGCGTCCCGCGGCGGTGTCCTTCGGCACCTGCTCGTCCGTGGCGACGATTCCGACGAACATGGAGGTCGCGGAGGAGACCGGAATTTCAAAGGACGTGTCGAACATCGTGCTGCCCATGGGCGCGACTATGCACATGGACGGCAGCGCCATGTCCGCCATTGTGAAGGTGGCGTTCCTGTTCGGCATTTTCGGCCTCGACTTCGGCACGGGCAAGGCGATACTGGCGATAGTCGTGGCGGTATTCTCCTCCGTGGCCATGTCCGGCATCCCCGGAGGCGGCGGCACGGGCGAGCTTGTGCTGTGCACCATTTTCTTCCCCGACCAGCTTGCCATAGCGTATCCGATAGCCATTGCCCTCGGCAACCTTGTTGACCCGCCGGCGACGATGGTAAACGCCGCGGGAGACTATGTCGCGTCGTTCATTGTCTCGCGCTTTGTGGACGGCAGGGACTGGCTTCAAAAGAAAATGGCAAAGGAAGCCGAGCTGAAAAAATAAGGCCGAAAAACATCAGCTCTTTACAGAGCTGATGTTTTTTAAATTTCTTATTGACATTTCCCTGGAAATGTGTATAATATTATTTGCGCTTAACAAATAGCGGGTTTGTGTAATGGTAGCACACCGGACTCTGACTCCGTTTGTGAGGGTTCGAATCCTTCACCCGCTGCCAAAAGTCCCACCCTTTCGGGTGGGACTTTTTTTGTAATTAAAACCATTTCTGCTCCGAGCCCACAACGGCATTTACCCCGTATTCCGCCGCCGCGGCCGCGAGGTACGCAAGGCGCGCGTCCCTCTCCTCCGGCTCCGGAGGCACATAGTCCTCAAAGGGGTACGCCGCGCCCAGAGTCTCGTACTTTTCCGTTCCCATTCTCCGGTACGGCAGAAGCTGATACTGTATCACGCGGTTTCCGAGCTCATTTTTTATGAAGTCCGCTGCGGCGCGGATATTCTCCTCCCCGTCGTTATAGCCGCACACAACCGGCGTTCGGATTACCATCGCGGCGCCCTGCTCCGAGGCGGTCTTGATATTTTCCAAAATACGCTCGTTCCCGCTGCCGGTCAGGGCCTTGTGGCGGGCCGTGTCCATGTGCTTGATGTCGCATATCAGATAGTCGGTGTACTCGAGCACCGCGAGCATGTGTTCGACCGGAACATTCAGCGCGGACTCCACGCAGGTGTTGATTCCGTCCTCGCGGCAGGCGCGGCACAGCTGCCGGGCAAACTCCCACTGGAGCAGCGCCTCCCCGCCGTTGAGGGTAACTCCCCCGCCGGTGCGCTGGTAAAAGCTGCGGTCCTGCGCAATCAGCCTGACAAGCTCCGGCACGGTGTAAAGCTCGCCCCAGATTTTTATTCCCTCACCCGGGCACTCGTTCGCGCAGCGGAAGCAGTCACGGCAGGCCGCCGCCGTCCCTGCGGGGAGGGGCAGACCCTCCCCGTCAAACCTGAGCGGACTTTCCCCCCCCAGCGGACAGGCGCCCGCGCACAGGCCGCATTTCTGCTTCCCGATACACTTTTTCGGGTATACGCCCAGCTCTCTTGCCGGAGACACCGTCTCCGGATTGCTGCACCAGGGACAGCGCAGGTTGCAGCCCTTGAAAAACAGCTCGGTACGGATTCCGGGGCCGTCGTGTATTGTGTATCTCTGTATGTTGGTGATGACGCCAAGGGCCTCGCCTTCGGTATTTTTCAGCATTTTCCGCCGTCCCTTCCCCGCCGTTTCAGCTGAAGGACAGCTCCGTGCGGCCGATTATGTCGTCCTGAAGCTGCCGGTTGAGCTCCACGAAATACGCCGAGTAGCCCGCCACGCGCACGAGCAGGTCGCGGTAGTCCTCGGGGTGCTCCTGCGCCTTTATCAGCGTCTCCTGACTGGCCACGGTGAACTGGCTGTGCATTCCCTTTCTGTGCACGTACTCATCCAGCAGCGCGATGAAATTGTCGCGCCCGACCTCGCCGACCATCGTGGAGGGAGAGAATTTCCAGTTCAGCAGCGTGCCGTTCGTGGCCCGCGCGTGGTCAAGCTTCGTAACCGAGCGGCAGATTGCGCTCGGGCCGTTCACGTCATGGGCGCAGCAGTGCGTGTGCACCGCGCCCATACAGTCGGAAACCGGCTCAAAGGCGGTGCGCCCCTCGACCGAGGCCCACTGATTCACGCCGTGGGCCACGTTGACCGTGACGGAGTAGCAGCCCGGCTGGAAGAAGCCGCCGTGGGCGTTGGGACGGCGCTCGATGTGCTTGCAGTAGGTGTCCATGCCGAACTTTGTCAGCTCGTCGGCATAGTCGTCGTCGTTGCCGTAGTGGTGGACGTTTTTGCTGTTGACAAGCAGGTACAGCGGCTCGTGTCCGACCCAGTTGTCCTCCACGGCCTGGAGCAGCTCGGCGCCCGTGACCTTTTTCTCGTCAAACACGAGCTGCTTTATCGTGGAAAGCCCGTCGCCCACGGTGCCGATGCCGATGCCCTGCGGGCCTGTGAAGTTGTACCTCGTCCCGCCCATGGTCACGTCCACACCCTTTTCCACGCAGCCGTCCATCACCGTGGACAGGAAGGGCAGCGGGCGCAGCGCCTGATGGGCCTTGTCAACGGCGTTGAGCAGCGTCACCATCTGCGTGCACCAGTATTCCATCTGCCTGTCATACGCTTCCTTGACCTGCTCAAACGAGGTCATGTCCGCCAGCGAACCGGTGCGTATTCCCAGACGCTTGCCGAGCTTTCCGCAGACGCTCCAGCGCGGGCAGCTCTCGCCGCAGTGCAGGCATCGCCCGTCGTTTATCGCCAGCTCAAGGACTTTGGCCATGTTCATGTGTCCCGCGTCGTGCCAGCCGTAGGTCTTGCCGGAGACGTCCGGCTCCACGCAGCCGACGACCTGATAATTGCGCGCGTCGGAAAGGCTCACGCCGGAGGACATCATGGACGGAATCGTCACGTCGTCGTTGAATATCTTCGGCTCGCCTGTGCCCATGCGGATGCAGTTGGCCGTCTTTACCTTCAGCTCCCAGGGGGTGTTGGCGTGCAGGCGCACGGCCAGCCAGGGGCAGGGCACGCGGACATGGGCGTGCGCGTCTATGACCATGTAGGTCAGGTCGTTGGTGCAGTCGCTTCCGTCCGGCAGAAGCCCGCCCACCGTCAGCGCGGGACCGCCTATCCCACCGTTGCCGAAGGTCTTTATCAGCACATGGTTGCGCAGCTTATTTAAGTCCCATATCTTGATGAAGAAATTTTCGATAAGCTCCTGGCACTGCTCGCGCGTGGCCTCTCCGGAGGCAAGGTCGCGCTCGTAGAACGGGAGCATGTAGCGGTCAAAGCAGCCGTAGGAGATGGAGTGGCCGTTGCACTCAATGAGAATCATGCAGTTTGCCAGGTGCACAAGCTGGATGGCCTCCCAGAAGGTGCGGGGCGGATTTTCCGCAATCCACTCGCAGTTTTCCGCTATCCGCTCAAGCTCCGCGGCCCGCGCCTTGTCGGCGCAGGACAGCGCCTTTTCGCGCGCCAGAGCCGCGTATCTCCGGCAGTGGTTTATCGAGCCCTCGTTTGCTATGAGCGCGGCGCGGTAAAAGGTGCGTTTTTCCATGTCCTCGGGCCTCGACAGGTCCAGAGTGGACATCTCCCGCTCAATCTGCGCGCGTATGCCGCCGAAGCCGAGCGAGAGCAGGCGCTCGTAGTCCAGCCCCAAATGTCCCGCGCCGCAGAAAATGTAGGCGTCGGCAAAGAAAACGCCCTTGCCCGCGTGCGAGCCCTTTAGCGCCTCCTCCCCCGCCAGGGAGTTTGTCAGGTCCTCAACCGTATGTCCGTTCCAGAACTCACGCAGGGCCTCCATGCGCTCCTGTGTGTCCTTCGTGTAGCTGAAATAGTCGTGGGTGCGCTTTTCGCTGTAGTCCATGAGCCCGTCGCGCATCTCGTCCACAACCCAGTTGAGGCCGAACTCGGGGTGGACCGGCGCGCCCTTCTTGTCGCAGCCGAGGCCGCCGACGATAAGCTCGTCGTCGTATATGTACAGCGGCGACTCCTCGAGCGTATACTTGATTCCGTAGGCGCATTTGACAATCCGGCTCTCGCCCGGGTGCTCCCTGTACGCGCGGGTTACCAGCTCGGCGCGGTCGGGCGCGACAAAGCCGTTGGTCGTTTTCTTCGTCACGCTCAAAATGCGGTTGATGCGCGGGAAGGGGGACGGCTCGGGCGTGTTGCCGGAAATCGCGACGCCCCACTCCTTGTCAAAGGGCTCTATGGCCTGCGGGCGGGCGTCCACCCTGAAAGCGTTTTCGTAAACATCTTTGTTCTTTGCTATGTTTTCCTCGCTTGTAAGCACGGCGCAGTTGCAGCTCATGTTTCTCAACCTCTTTCCTTGTTTTTTCTTCATGGCATAAGTATAACCAATGCGCGCGCTTTTGTCGATTAACAATAACTGACGTTGTCATATACAAAAACTTTAGCCTCCATCCCAATTTTTTGTTGCGCTTATACCAAAGTATGTACTATACTGGGTTATAGTCCGGTAAGCGAGCTTTGATTGGAGGCATGGCATACATGGATGTGCGCCAATTAAAATATTTCATCGAGGTATACAAAAGCGGCAGCCTGTCCAGGGCGGCCGCGGCCTGCTATATAACAACGCCCGGCATCCGTCTGTCCCTCACGCGGCTGGAGGATGAGCTCGGCTGCAAGCTGTTCAAAAAAACCGGCTCGGGCCTGAGCCTGAGCAAGCACGGCAAATTTCTGCTGCCCTACGCCGAGCAGATAACGTCGATGATAGACGAATGCGAGGCGCATTTCGCCTCCGTGCGCAAGCAGTCGTCGGGCATACCCGTCGCCTTTTCCATAGGCACGCTTGAGGAATTCGCCGGCCTGCCGCTGTCCCGCTTCCGCGAGGAAAACCCCGGCGTCCGGATTGAGATACGCGAGGGCTCGGACAGCGAGTGCGACGCGGCGGTGGAAAACGGGGACGTTGAGTTCGCGCTGACCGTCGGGCCGCTCAGCGGCCGGCGCATGGACACAACGCTGCTGTACTCCTCCCTCAACGCCCTTTTGGTGCATGAGAGTCACCCGCTGGCCGGGCGCGACTCCGTCGCCGTCAGGGAGCTGAGGGACGTTCCCATGGTGATACAGCGCGAGACCACCCGCTCATCCGCCAACTTCCGGGCCTGCTGCAAGGCCGCCGGCTTTGAACCGATAATCTCCACCTACACCGACGACGTGCTGCTGCTGTTTTACCTGCCGAGCATCGGCCAGGCCGCCGGCATCGCCTCTTATACGCTTGCCAGGCGCATGAACCGCGCTCACATCCGGGTAATCCCCTTCGAGGACCCCGAAATGGCATGGAATATTTATCTCGCCAAGGCCAGGGGCGCTCAGCTCTCCCCGAATGCCGCGCGGCTCTGGTCCGCCTTCGCCGCCTACAGCCGCGAGCGCGGGGAGAACGGGGGCCAATAGCCGGCCGGCGCCGCACTGCCCATGCAAAAAGGAGGCTTCCCCCGCTGGGGGGAAGCCTCCTTTCAGGCTGCCGGAAAAGCGCCTTCGTCACGCTTCACATATTCCCTGTCTCGTACATCAGCGCGGTCAGGGCCGCGACGGGGGCGGTTTCGCAGCGGAGGATACGCGGGCCCATCGAGCACAGCTTCATCCCCACGGCCGCGGCAAGGTCCGCCTCAAAGCGCTCAAAGCCGCCCTCGGGGCCTGTCATTATCGCGGCGGAGGACACGCTCCCCGCGCCGGCAAGCACCGTTTTCAGCGGCGTGCGCTCCCCCGTTTCGTACATGAAAAGCGGGAGTCCGGTCTTTACCGCTATATCCAGCGCGCCGGCAAAGTCCGGCACGGCGGACACCTTCGGGATTACCCCACGTCCTGACTGCTTGGCCGCCTCCTCGGCAATGCGGTTAAAGCGCACAAGCTTTTTTTCCATGCTCTTTTCGTCCGGACGCGCCACACAGCGCGTACACTGGAAAAACACTATCTCCGAGGCCCCGCACTCCGTACATTTCTGCACGATGTAGTCCGCCCGCTCTCCCTTCGGAAAGCCGGCGAGCACCGTGCAGCGCACGGACGGCTCCGCCGGCGAGGGCTCCGTGCCCAGCACCTCGGTTTCCACGCAGCCGTCGGATATGCGGCTTATTCGGCAGCGGTGGTCGCTGCCCTCGCCGTCGCAGATTATCAGCTCGTCGCCTATCTTCATGCGAAGCACCCTTATATGCTCGGCGTCGCTGCCGTAGATTACGGCGGCTCCCTTTCCGATGTTGCCGCCGGCCATGAAAAATCTGGGCATTGCCGTACCTCCCCGTCGTAAAAAACATTTGCGTACATTATCGCACATTTCCGCGCATATTTCAAGGGGCACAACATCGCGTGCGCCGGCATAGGATAATCTCGGAGGAATAAGTGACATGGACGACACAAGCATAAAAGAAAGCGTGGAGATTTTTCAATCCGTGTGGGAGCGTGTCGGCGGAGCGGCGGAGCCGCAGACGCAGGAGGCGGACGCCTCCCCCGCGGCCCCCGGCGAGTGCGAACGGCTGCGTGCCTTTATGCTCAACGCCGCCGGCGCGGCGGAGCTGT
>CATJWA010000196.1 GCA_949744025.1 uncultured Eubacteriales bacterium | reverse complement strand
ATGGCATCATTTTAGCATCAATCCGCGCGTTTTTCCTCTTAAGCTTTCTTAAATGTGCGTGTAAAGCTTGTGCAAAACGGCGAAAAATATGGTAAGATAACACCTATAAGGCAGAGCTGAGTATTTTTGCCAGAGCGGAGGTGTTTGTTTTGTATGATGGATCCCATATTCTTGTAGTTGACGACGAGCCTGACATCCGTGACGTGCTGCGTCTGCTGCTGGAAAGGCACGGTTACATCGTCTCCGAGGCCGGCGACGGATCGAGCGCCGTCAATTTCGCGGCGATGCATCCCGACCTCGACCTGATAATATTGGACGTAATGATGCCCGGCCTTTCCGGCACGGAGGCCTGCAGCGCCATCCGCGCTTATTCCAATGCGCCCATACTCTTTCTCACCGCCAAAACCGGCGAGGACGACCGGCTTGACGCCTATCGCAGCGGCGGGGACGATTTTCTCAGCAAGCCCTTCTCCCAGGCCGTGCTGCTGGCAAAGGTGGAATCGCTTCTGCGCCGCTATAAGCTCTACCGCGGCAAAACGGACGCGGGCATGAGCGTGTCCTCCCTCACCATTGATTTGTCGCGCCGGAGCGTAACGCGCGAGGCCACGCCGCTGGAGCTGACGGACAAGGAGTACAGCATCCTTTAATCCCTTCTTCGCCGCCGCGGCAGCGTTGTTTCCGCCCAGGAGCTGTATGAGCAGGTCTGGCAGGAAAAATACCTGCCCTCGTCGACCAACACCGTGATGGTGCACATTCTCAATCTGCGCAAAAAGGTCGAGGACGACGCCTCGTCCCCGAAAATAATACGCACCGTTTGGGGAAAGGGCTATCAGATTGACTAAAAAGGTTAAGTTCATCCACTCTCTCAACGCGCGCGTGCTGCTTGTGCTGCTGCTGGCGCTTGCCAGCGCGGTGCCGGTGTATTTCGGCGCGCGCGCCCTTGGGAATTTTATCGTGGAAAAATACTACATGAGCTCTGAGGCGGTGTCATCCCGGCGCGTGGAGGTGTACAACAATCTCAGAACCTATGTGCAGTCTAACCAGCTCTCGTCGCGCGACAGCGCGCAGCTCGGTGCCTGGGCCATGCGCCAGCCCTATGTGAGCATAACACTGCGCACGGAGTTCATGCGCGTGGAGGCTGGAAGCTGGGGAGCCACAAGCACGGAGCTGACGCCCGAGGAGCGAAACCGCGCTCCCTCCGCCGGCGAGGGTATATATTACATGACCTTCACGGACGGGATATACCAGGTAACCATAAACGAAAGCTCACAATCCAGGCAGTACGCGCTGTGTACCTTTGTCT
Organism: uncultured Eubacteriales bacterium; assembly: GCA_949744025.1. GTDB lineage: Bacteria > Bacillota > Clostridia > Oscillospirales > Oscillospiraceae > JAMPGF01. Next base: position 9,688 of record CATJWA010000196.1, on the reverse strand, counting down.
CGGTTATGCTGGCCTGTTTAGGAATCATCCTGATAATGCTCATATATGTCCACCGCATAACCTTCCGCGTAATCTCTCTGGCGGACTGCGCGTATGAGATAGGCCATGGAGACCTCAAGCGAGAGATATACGTCCGCGGGCACGACGAGCTTGCCCTGCTCGGCCATGAGATGGACGACATGCGCCGGTCGATAATCGAGCGCATGGACAGCGAGCGCACTGCCTGGCAGGCCAACAGCTCGCTTATAACCGCCATCTCTCACGACCTGCGCACACCCATGACCGCCATGATAGGCTATCTTGAGCTTTTGGAGGGCAGCGAATACGCCGATTTACAGCAGCAAAAGCATTTCATTCAAAGCGCACATGCCAAGGCAATGGAGCTCAAGGAGCTGACCGACGAGCTGTTCAAATACTTTCTCGTTTTTGGCAGCTCGGAAATTGCGCTCGAGCCGGAAACCTACGACGCCGGCATCCTGCTCGACCAGCTCATAGGCGAGAGCGCCATAGAGCTCGCCGACGCGGGCTTTGACGTGCGCAGCATAAAGTTTGAGGGTCAGTGCAGCATACATGTAGACGCGCTGCACCTCAAGCGGGTATTCGACAATCTTCTCAGCAACGTGCGCAAATATGCCGATATTGCAAAGCCCGTGATAATCCTCTCGGAAAAGCTTGGCAACGAGCGCTTGTCCATATGCGTCTCAAACAGCATAGACAAAAAACGCAATATAGTCGAAAGCAGCAAAATCGGGCTTCAGACCTGCGACAAAATAGTCTCTCAGCTCGGCGGGATTTTCAAAACCGGCGGCGATGCGGACCATTTCGTAGCAGAGGTTATACTTCCGATCGTCGAATCGTAAGGCAGGGGGCAAAGTACCCTGCTTTACGATTAGAGGGGCCGGCGCGGGCTCCCTGAGGTTTTATTATTTTTTCGGGAACTTTTTCTTTTTTATACCGTCTCATGTTTATTAGACGTAAAAAGCAAGGAGGATGTTCCCATGAAAAAAAATATTTTTTTCGTCTGTGTTTTTCTGTGCGCCTGTCTGCTGGCCGGCTGCGCTGAAAAAGAGCCGGTGTCCGCCCCCGACTCAGGCTCCGGCAGTGCCGCTCCGCTCAATCTAACACGTAATGAGCCTCCCGCTCCGGAGGATGTGCCGCCGGCGGAAAATGATGAGGGCACAGAGGGCGGCGAGCAGTCCGAGTCCGAGACCCACGCGGATAAAATCCCCATGCTTATGCTCGGCGGCGAGCTGTACTGCGACACGGGCGAGACTTCTGACGAGCCGCGCTGCGGCATGATGGACGGACAAATCAGCTCCAGCGTCGAGAGCTGGGAGCGCCCGAGCGAGAACGGTCAGTCCAACTTCGGCAGCGGATACGGCTGGCAGTCAGGTCCCGGCAGCACAGTGGAGGTAAACATCGACGGCGTCTGGCGCGTTTTCCAGCAGCGCGATACCCTGCGTGTGCGCTATATTGACACTTGGTACGACGCTGAGGACGTTTCCGACGAGACGCTGCGCTGGCTGCTGTGGTTCAACTCTCTGGACGAGGGAGCGCAGCTGTGCGTCAGCTACACTCCGACGGATTTATACGAGCTGCGCGGCTATCCCAATGCGGGCGACATGGCTGCAGAGGACGCTCAGTGATAGGGCAAACAGGAAATCCCGCTCCGCTATAAACGGTGCGGGATTTCCTGTTGTAATATTGCGCTCCTTCCCCGCTTATTCTTGTACAGGGGACATCCCCTCAAAGAATATTACAGGGAGGACAGGCATATGACACTTGATAAGCTGCCAAACGGGCGAACGGGAATAATAAGCTCAGTGGGCGGACGCGGAGCTCAGCGGCTGCGGCTGCTTGAGCTGGGACTGACTCCCGGCACGCGGGTGACCGCCGTGCGCCGCGCGCCTCTGGGAGAACCTGTGCAGCTTCTTGCGCGCGGCTGCTGCTTTACGCTCAGGAACACGCAGGCCGAGAGGATACATCTGGAGGCGGCCGAATGAGGCTGGCGCTTGTTGGAAACCGAAACTGCGGCAAAAGCACGCTGTTCAACCGCCTGACCGGCGGAAACGCACGCGTTGGAAATTTCCCCGGGGTCACGGTGGAGCGCAAAAGCGGAATTGTGCTCGGACATGAGGACTGGGAAATTGTCGATTTGCCCGGCATATGCTCGCTGCACCCCTGCTCTCCCGACGAGGCGGTAACACGCGACTTTCTCCTCAGCGAGCGGCCCGACGTGATAATAAACGCCGCCGACTCCACGGCGCTTGAGCGCGCTCTTTATCTCACCTTGCAGCTCACTCAGCTTGGCATACCGGCGGTGCTGGCTTTGAACATGAGTGACGAGCTGCGCGCCGGCGGCGGCAGTGTTGACGAGGGAGCGCTCTCCTCCGTGCTCGGGATGCCTGTTGTGAGCGTCAGCGCACAGCTCGGCCAGGGCCTGGATGAGCTGCTTGAGCAGTGCTGGAAGGTACAACGCTGCCCGCCGCGTCAATCCGTGCACGCCTTTGCCGCAGTGGAGGGATGTCTGTGTGCTCTTGAAAATATTGCCGGTCCGGCGGCTGAACGGGCCGGCATACCCGCGCGCTTTGCCGCGTCATGTCTGATGGCCGGCGACAGCGGCATCATCTCTCTGCTGAAGCTTGGTTCAGCAGAGTCCGGCGCGGCCGAGCGGCTTATCGCGGATGCCGAGCGTGAGCTGGGCCACGACGGCGCCGAGGCGCTGGTTTCCTCGCGCTATGCCGCCGTAGACCGGCTGTGCCGCGAGTGCGTAACGCAGCCCGAGCAAAGCCGCGCCGACCGCTTAACCCATAGTGCCGACCGCCTGCTCGCCGGCAGCGCGGCGGCAATACCGTTATTCGCATGTGTTATGCTCGGGATATTTTATCTCAGCTTCGGCCTGGCCGGAGGCTTTTCCGAGCACGTGTTCGGCCCCGCGCTGGACGCGCTGTGTGCCCACGCAGACAGTGCCATGCTCCGTTTTGGAGTACACCCACTCATTTGCAGTCTTGTTTCTGACGGTATTTTCGCCGGAATCGGAAGCGTGCTCCGCTTTCTGCCGGTGATATTCACTCTGCTTTTTACACTCTCGCTTTTAGAGCAGTGCGGCTACTTAGCTCGCGTCGCCTTTATCGCCGACCGGCCCTTTGCACGTTTAGGGATGTCTGGGGCCTGCATCGTTCCTCTGCTGCTTGGCTTTGGATGCCCCGTCCCTGCCGTAACGGCCGCGCGCACGCTGCCGGACGGGCGGGAACGGCTTGCCGCGGCGGCGCTTGTTCCCTTTATGAGCTGTTCGGCCAAGCTGCCGGTTTATTCCCTTTTCGCCGCCGCGTTTTTCCCGCGCGGCCGCGCCTTTGTCATCTTCGCGCTGTATCTTCTTGGCATACTTTGCATGGTTCTCTTTTCTTCTTTCCGGCTCCGGACTCCTCCCGACAGTGAAGTCCCCGGGCTGATTACGGAGCTGCCGCGTTACCGCCTGCCATCGTTGAGGGACACTCTGAATCTCGTGCACGAAAAATCCATTGACTTTCTGCGCCGCACCTTCACGCTCATTCTTTTGGCGAGCATCGCGGTGTGGTTTATGAGCAGCTTTGATTCGCGGCTGTCCCCTGTGTCCGACCCTGCGCAGAGCCTGCTTGCCGTACTGGGAGGCTTTATCAGCCCTCTGTTCGCCCCGCTCGGTTTTGGCGACTGGCGCGTATGCACCGCGCTTATCGCGGGGCTTCTGGCCAAGGAGGCCATTGTCGGCACGCTTGGCGTACTGCTCGGCGCGTCGGGACTCGGCGCCGTTTTTACGCCATGCTCGGCACTGAGCTTTCTTGTATTCGTGCTTTTGTACACTCCCTGCGCCGCGGCGCTGTCCTGCATCCACAGGGAAACGGGCTCGGCGGCAAAAACCGCAGGCACCGCTCTGTTTCATCTCACCCTTGCCTGGCTGTGCTCCGCTGTGACCTACATGCTCGCAGCGTGGTTTACATAACTTAATCAAATATTATTATCCGCGCACACGGCGGCATAGTCCTCGGGAGTATTCACGTTGCGCAGTATGCGCTCCAAGTCGAATTCCGGCAGCTCCCCGGCAGACACATAGCGCACGTCTATTTCCCCGAAAAGCTCACGGAAAGACTTTCTGCCCTCCGACAGGCAGCCGCGCGCCGCTGCAAGACAGCTTCTCCCGTACAGGGCGAAAAGCGGTTCAATTCCCTTTTCGCCGCGGCGGATAACGCAGGCATCCGACCGACCCATAAGCCCGGCAAGCGAGCGCACAAGCTCAGGTTCGCCGAAAGGCAGGTCCGTACCCGTGAGGAAAACCGTTTGCGCGTCCGTCTGCTCAAAGGCCGAGACTATTCCGTTGAGCGGTCCCATGCCCGGATACGGGTCCGTGAGCTCTGCCGCCGAGTGAAAGGCAAAGCGTCCCCGCTCGTTTACCGACACGGCTACAGGACCAAGTTCGGCCGTGTATTTATCTATCAGGCTTTGCAGCATCGTCTCTCCCTGCCAGGGCAGAAGGGCCTTATCCCTGCCCATGCGCCGCGAGCCGCCGCCCGTGAGTATAACCGTAAGCATCAAAGCTGCCTCCTATTTATTCATCTCCTATCTTATTATAGTCCGTCAACAGTGCTTTTGCAATTTTTTCCGCGCTGTGGTATACTGAATTTATCGAAAGCTTATCCGTCAATTGAGGAGGACCTGGCCATGGCTGAACTTAATACGGATGTAAGATTCCTCAAGGGCGTCGGCGAGCAGAGGGCAAGGCTGCTTGCCAAGCTCGGCATACACAATACGCGCGAGCTCCTTGAGTATTTCCCACGCGCCTATGAGGACAGGAGCGTAACCGTGCCGATTGCCCAGGCGCCGTTTGACCAGAGCGTATGCATAAGCGCAACCGTCTCGGCTCCGCCGCTGCTCAGCCGAGTGCGGCGAGGCATGGAGCTTGTTAAGCTGCGCGCCTTTGACGACACGGGCGCAGTAGATATAACCTTTTTCAATCAGAACTATGTCAAAAATGCCCTGCATCAGGGAGAAACCTATATTTTCTACGGCAAAATAGGCGGGAGCCCCATGCGCCGCACTATGAGCAATCCCGATTACGAGAGCGCGCGGCGCGCCGGAGCAAAGACCGGACGCATAATGCCGCGCTACAGGCTTTGCCGCGGACTTTCCAACGCTCACATGATGGGCTATGTACGTGAGTGCCTCGACATGGCCGCCGGCAAAGTCCCCGACCCCCTGCCGGAGTCCATGCGCGAAAAATATGCTCTGGCGGACGCCGGCTTTGCCTATGAAAACATCCACTTCCCCGCCGGCTTCTCCGCTCTGGAGGCGGCGCGGCGACGGCTGGTATTTCAGGAATTCTTTGTGCTCGCCTGCGCACTGGGCGCCGTGCGCGGCAGCCGTCGGCGCGACGGGGGCGTTCCCGTGCCGCGTCCGGATACGGAGCGGTTTTACGCCTCGCTGAGCTTTGAGCCTACAGGAGCGCAGCGCCGTGCGGTTGACGAGGCTCTGCGCGACATGTCACAGCCCTGCCCAATGAACCGGCTGGTGCAGGGCGACGTGGGCAGCGGCAAAACGCTTGTTGCCGCCGCCTGCGCCTGGGCGGCAGGGCAGGCCGGAATGCAGACCGCGTTTATGGCGCCGACGGAAATTCTGGCCGAACAGCACCTGAAAACGCTGACCTGCTTTCTCTCCCCCTTCGGTATGCGAGTGGACAAGCTCACCGGCTCCATGACGGCGAAGGAAAAGAGAGAGGTTAAAGTCCGGCTCGCCTCAGGTGAAACGGCTCTTGTGGTCGGCACACACGCGCTTTTGACTGCGGACGTGGAGTTTTCCAGCCCGGCGCTCGTTATAACCGACGAGCAGCACCGTTTCGGCGTCAATCAGCGTGGAGCCCTCTCGGCAAAGGGAAAGCGGGCGCACACGCTGGTAATGTCCGCCACACCTATCCCGCGCACGCTTGCGCTGATGATTTACGGGGATTTGGATGTATCCGTAATTGACGAGCTGCCGCCCGGGCGGCAGAAGGTGGACACCTTTACCGTCAACGAGAGCTATCGCCAGCGTCTGTACGGCTTTATGGAAAAGCTGGTGCGCGAGGGCCGCCAGGTATTTGTCGTCTGCCCCATGGTGGAGGAAAACGATGAGACGGACTGCCAGCTCAAGTCAGCCGAAGAACACGCAAAAGAACTGGCCGCGCGCTTTCCTCATCTTCGTGTCGAGTGCGTCCACGGGCGGATGAAAGCAGCGGAAAAAAATTCCGTTATGGCCGCTGTCGTGCGAGGCGAGGTAGATATTCTTGTGTCCACAACGGTTATTGAGGTTGGTGTGGACGTGCCAAACGCCGCACTGATGGTCGTGGAAAACGCAGAGCGCTTTGGCCTTTCGCAGCTTCACCAGCTGCGTGGACGCGTCGGGCGGGGGGGGCACAAGAGCTGGTGCATCCTCGTGTCCGACTCCCGGACCGAGGAGGCCCGTGCCCGGCTGAGCGCCATGTGCCGCACCAACGACGGCTTCCGCATAAGCGAGGAGGACCTTCGCCTGCGCGGCCCCGGTGACTTTTTCGGCTCGCGGCAGCACGGTCTGCCGGAGATGCACATCGCCGGCCTCGGCGGCGGCATGGACGTGCTCAAAACAGCGCAGGACGCCGCACACGAGCTTCTGAAAGACGACCCCGAGCTGCGCAGGCCCGAAAACGCCGCGCTGCGCGAGCGGGTGCGGGCGCTGTTCGAGGCAAAAAGCGACACGCTCAACTGAATAACTGCGCAATAACTCCGCATATAGTGTACAAGTCACATCTTGTACATTTATGCGGAGGGTTTTTATGGGCTCACAGAATGAATCTGGGTTGGATTTGTCGGGCAGGTGGCGCAAGCTGGCACTGGATACGGCGGTGATGACGGCCTCGGCCATCGTCATGAGGTGCATCGGCATGGCCTTTCAGGTCTGGCTGGTCGGGCGCATAGGCGCGTCGGGCATAGGACTTTACCAGCTCGTAGCGTCAGTGAACATGCTGTGCGCCACCTTCGCCATTTCCGGTATACGCTTCACCACAACGCGGCTTATCTCCGAGGAAATCGGCTCGCAGAGCTGGGGCAGTATCGGCAGGGCCATACGCCGCTGCGTGTTTTACGCGCTGTTTTTCGGTCTGTCGGCCCTTGCTGTGCTCTATCTGTGCGCCGAGCCGATAGGCTTTCTCTGGGTCGGCGACGCGCGCACCGTGCTGAGTCTGCACATAATAGCTCTGCGTATGCCCTTTGTCTCCGTGGCCTCAGTGCTCAACGGCTATCTTATAGCCGCGGGGCGAGCCTGGAAGTCTGCGGCCGTGCAGTTTTTGGAGCAGATAATCAGTATAGCGCTTGTCATGCTTTTTCTTTACCGTGCTCCTGCCGGCGACCTTGAGCTGGCCTGTGCGAGCGTCTCGCTTGGCGGCACGCTCGCCGACGTGGCGTCGCTGCTGCTGGTCTCCTGCGTTTACATGCATGACCGTCTGCGGCACCGCCAACGCGGTGACTGCTCTGTTAAGCTTACCTCGCGCATGTTCCGCATAGCCGTGCCGCTGGCGCTGTCGGCCTACGCCCGCACCTCGCTGACCACGCTGGAAAACCTGCTCGTGCCGCGCAAGCTGCGCTCGTCCGGCCTGTCGGCCAACGAGGCGCTGGCCGGTTATGGGACGATTACGGGCATGGTGTTTCCCATAATCACCTTTCCGAGCTGTCTGCTTTCGGCGCTGGCGGAGCTGGTCATCCCCGACCTCACGGAAGCGCAGGTGCGCGGAGACACCGGCTATATTGACCGCACCGTCTCAGCCCTTTTGCGCACGGCGCTGGGCTTTTCGCTGCTTACGGCGGGTTTTATTTTCTCCACAGCCGCGCCGCTTGGCCTGCTGATATACGGCGACAGCAGCATTGGCCCATACATACAGATTTTCGCGCTGCTTGCCCCGATAATGTACATGGACATTGTCACCGACGGCTGTCTGAAGGGGCTGGGGCAGATGATGCACTCGATGTGCTACAACATCGCCGAGGCGAGCATAGGAGTGCTGCTGGTCATTGCTCTGCTCCCCCGCTGGGCGCTCAAGGGCTATATCTTCGTGCTGTTCTTCTGCGAGATTTTCAATTTCACGCTGAGTATGCGCCGGCTGCGTAAGGTGGCAAGGTTCTCGCTGCTGCCACGGAAAAGAAACCGCAGGACTGACGCTCATGAACAGAATCATGTAACTCAATCTTCGCTTTAATTAAATCTTAAGAATAACTCTATTGTTTCAAACAGCAGCTTCTGCTATACTTCCTCTTAACTGCAAATCAGTAAACAGAAACAAGAGGTATTGCCATGAGAAGGATTCTTCCAGCCTTATGCGCCACAGCGCTTTTTCTTTTCTCCGCCGCCTGTACTTCTGAATTTGACGGCAGCAGAATCGGTAATGACAGTGAATTTATTATGGAATATAAAATACTCAACAAAACCGATTCACAGTCCCTGAAGATACAGAGCGGCGACACAATCATTGCTGAAATAATCGTCAACGGCGGAACACTGGCAATCAAAATACAAAAGGACGGAGAACCGCCCATCTATGAGCAATCCGTGATTTCTTCCTCGGGTAAATTTGATTTGACGGTTGATGAGAGCGGCATATATACTGTCACTGTTAGTGGAACGAACGCAAAGGGAAGCGTTAGTTTCACTGTCGATTCAAACGAACATATAAAAATGCCAGCCGCTTAAAGCGGATGGCATTTTTTCACTTTCCAAGCGTCTTTTCCAGGCATACCAGGTTCACACCCGGTATGCCGTTAAAATTACATGGCACTATGTCCGCCTCGGCGTACCCTAACTTCGCGTACAGCCGGCGGGCGGAGGCGTTTATTGCGTTGGTGTCCATACGAAGATACGGGCAGCCGTTTTCCAGCGCATACTTCTCATAAAAATCCACAAAACGCGTGCCGCAGCCCTTTCCCCTCAGCGCAGGGTCCACCGTCAGCGTGTGCAGCACCATCACCTGCCCGTCCGGTGCGTCAACCGTCCATTTCGCACGGCTGTACTCCTCACCCTGGGTCCGGTTTATTTTCGCCGAGGCGGCTATAACGCCCCCGTCCTCAAGCACAAACAGCTCCCCGAGCTCGATCGCCTGCATAGCCGTCTCCCGAGACGGGTATACTCCCCGCACCCAACCCACATTCAATTCTCCTCGGTCCTGGGCGCAAAAAATGTTCTCATATATCTCCGCAATGCGGTCTATATCGCTTACCTTAGCTTTTCTTACCACTTTTCTTTCCTCCGGCATATATTTGTACTTTTTCTCATAGCTTACCACATTTTTCTCCCGATGAAAAGCCCCTTTCCGTGTCATTCCGGCATTGGCAGCGGACGCGTCCGCGGCATAGTTTGTAATGAAAAGACGCCGCCTGCAAGGCGGCAGATACGGAAAGGTTGGAAATATGGAAAACGAAAATGTCACCAGATACTTTCTCGGCGCGAACTCCCGATACGGTTTCTACTCCCTGTACGACGGCTTTGTCGATGTCACCGGCGGCGATTTTCTGTGGGTAATAAAGGGCGGGCCCGGCTGCGGCAAGTCCAGCTTCATGAAAAAAATAGGCTCCGCGGCCGAGGAAGCGGGCTTTCCCGTTGAATACATACACTGCTCCGGCGACCCCGACTCACTCGACGGAATATGGCTGCCGACACT
>CATJWA010000195.1 GCA_949744025.1 uncultured Eubacteriales bacterium | reverse complement strand
TGTTTTTTGCGTTTCTGCCCACAGTATACATTACCGCCGGCGCAAAGGCAAGGTCAAAAATGCGGTTGAAACGGGGGGGAAAATATAATGCCGGTGTTTTTCCTCGGCGTGTGGCTGGGCGGAGTGATTGAGAGAAACGCGTACAGGCCGGCTTTAGCCCGCCGCTATCCGCCGTGGACGACCTTCGCTGGGCGGCACAGTCTGGCGATATACCTTGCGCACCAGCCGGTTTTGTACGGGCTGTGTCTGCTGATATTTGGCGGAGTGTGAGTATTTCTGTTGACAAACGGGAATAATGGTGATAAGATGTGAAACCAATAAAGGCGACGACGGAGAAGACGACGCGAAAAAGCCGGTAAAGAGACAGCGGCCACGGGCTGAAAGCCGCTGCGGGGCCGCGCGTTGAGCCTGCGGGTCAGGCTCTGAGTCTACCGCTCCCGAGCCCGGCAGCGAGAAACTAAGCCGTCCGCGTGTGCGCACGTTACAGCGCGAATGAGTTAAACGTCAAGGTGGAACCGTGCACGGCACCCTTGATACCGATTCCGGTATCAGGCGTGCCGTTTTTGCTTTTTGCAAATAATTTTCATATAGAGAGGAAATGTAATATGGACGAGAACAAATACACCTTTGAAAACCCCGAGTACCGGAAAACCTACTGGCACACCTGCTCGCACATCATGGCCCAGGCGGTAAAGCGTCTGTGGCCGGAGGTCCGGCTTGCCATCGGCCCCTCCATTGACGATGGCTGGTACTACGACCTGTCCGCTCCCTTCGCCTTCACCCCCGAGCACCTTGAAAAAATCGAGGCCGAGATGCGCAAGATATGCAAGGAGAAGCTGAAAATTGAGCGCTTTGAGTTGCCACGTGCCGAGGCTCTTGAGCTTATGGCCGAGGAGCCCTTCAAAATAGAGCTCATCAACGACCTTCCCGAGGGCGAGGCGATAAGCTTCTATAAGCAGGGTGAGTTCACCGACCTGTGCGCCGGCCCCCACCTCGACTCCACCGGCCGCGTCAAGGGCAATGCCCTCAAGCTCACCGCCTGCAATGCCGCCTACTGGCGCGGTGACTCCAGCCGCGAGACGCTCCAGCGCATTTACGGCGTGGCCTTCCCGAAAAAGGACGAGCTGGACGCTTACATTCAGCGCATTGAGGAGGCCAAAAAGCGCGACCACCGCCGTCTGGGCAAGGAACTGGGACTGTTCATGCTGCGGGACGAGGGACCGGGCTTCCCCTTTTTCCTGCCGAAGGGCATGGTGCTGAAAAACACCCTGCTGGACTACTGGCGTCAGGTCCACAAGAAGTACGGCTATGTGGAGATTTCCACGCCGATAATGCTCAACCGCCAGCTCTGGGAGCGCAGCGGCCACTGGGGCCACTACAAGGACAACATGTACACCACCGTTATTGACGACGTGGACTTCGCCGTCAAGCCCATGAACTGCCCCGGCGGAATGTTAGTGTACGCCAGCGAGCCTCACTCCTACCGCGACCTGCCCCTTCGCGTGGGCGAGATCGGCCTTGTCCACCGCCACGAGCTGTCCGGCGCGCTGCACGGGCTGTTCCGCGTGCGCTGCTTCAATCAGGACGACGCCCACGTGTTCATGACGCGCGAGCAGATGCAGGACGTGATTCAGGAGACGGTAAGGCTGTTTGACGAGGTGTACTCCACCTTCGGTCTGAGCTACACCATTGAGCTGTCCACCATGCCGGACGACCACATCGGCACCGTGGAGGAGTGGGAGCACAATCAGGACATTCTGAAAAAGGCCATCACCGACATGGGCAAGGACTTTGTGATAAACGAGGGCGACGGCGCGTTCTACGGGCCGAAGCTGGACTTCCATCTTGCCGACTCCCTGGGACGCACCTGGCAGTGCGGCACCATTCAGCTTGACAGCCAGCTTCCCGAACGCTTTGAGCTGGAATACATTGGCGCGGACGGCGAAAAGCACCGCCCCGTGATGATTCACCGTGTGGTGCTCGGCTCCATCGAGCGCTTCATCGGCGTTATCACCGAGCACTTTGCCGGCGCGTTCCCCACCTGGCTGGCACCCGTGCAGGTGAAGGTGATGAACATCACCGACCGCAGCGCCGAGTACGCGAAAAGCGTCTGCGCAAAGCTGGACGGGGCGGGCCTGCGCGCCGAGTGCGACCTGCGCAACGAGAAGATAGGCTACAAGATACGCGAGGCCCAGCTTCAGAAGATACCCTACATGCTTGTCGTAGGCGACAAGGAGGCCGAGAGCGGAGCCGTGTCCGTGCGTACCCGCGGCGGCGTGGACATGGGCGCGATGCCGCTGGACGAGTTTATCGCAAAGATAGAGCAGGAAGTGCGCGAAAAGGCGAAATAAGCGGCGCTCAACGGGAGATTTGGAGCCAAATGCAGGTTGACAATAATCGACATGTGGGGTAAAATAATTAATTGGAAATTTCATAAAAAACAGAGGTAATTCCCGATGAAGCGATATATTTCATTCCTGCTTGCGCTGACACTTTTGCTGAGTCTGTGCGCGTGTACGACAAGACCGGAGCAGCCGGAGGAGACTCCGGAGGCGAGCGCGGACGTGGCGCAGGGTCCCAAAACCAGCCCGAAGCCCACGGCAACCCCGAAGCCCACTCCCACGCCGGTGGTGGAAACCGAGCCGCCCTACCGCGACTTCTTTACCGGCGAGGGACTGGACAAGCAGGATTACACACGGCCCTTTGCCGTGATGATAAACAACATCAACGTCGCCCAGCCCCAGTGCGGCATCGGCGACGCGGACATCATCTATGAGGTGCTGGCCGAGGGCGGAATCACGCGCATGATGGCTATTTTCTCCGACATCAAAAACGCCGGCAAAATCGGCAGCATGCGCAGCATACGCACGTACTACGTTGATATTGCAATGTCCTACGGCGCCGTGGCCGTCCACGCGGGCTACAGCCAGCAGGCGTACCAGCGCATAGTCTCCAACGGGGTCAACAACATCGACGGCGTGACGGGCTCATATTCGTCCAAGACCTTCTACAGGGACCCGGACCGCATGTACGCGGGGCTTGAGCACTCCATGTTCACAACGGGCGAGAAGCTCTACGACTGCGCCGAGGGACTGGAATACCCGCTGACCGTGGGCGAGGACTATGAAACGGGCCTGAATTTCGTCAAGGACGGCACGCCGGAAAAGGGCAGCAGCGCCGAAAAGATTGAGGTCGATTTCAGCGGCTACAAGAGCAGCAGGCTGACATATCACGAGGACACGGGCCTGTACACCATGGTGCAGCACGGCGGCGACTATGTTGACGGCAACAGCGACGAGAGCGTGACGTTTACCAACGTGATTGTGCTCTCGGCCGCGACGAGCGTTATCGACAGCGCCGGACGTCTTGACGTGACGCTCACGGGCGAGGGTACGGGCTGGTACGCCAACGGCGGCAAGATGGTTGAGATAAAATGGAGCCGCGAGGGACTGACCGACCACTTTGTCTACACCCTGACCGACGGAACCCCGCTGGAGATAGGCGTCGGCAAGAGCTATATCGCCATAATCGCCACCAACGGCGGCGAGGCAATATTTGAATAAAAAACGCTTGAATCTCCGCCTCATATTGGGGCGGGGATTCAAGCTGTCAAAGACTATATTTTTTGACGGCGCCGAGGATGTTGAAAACGAAAGGACGATGATAGATGAAAAAAAGAGTAATCTGCATGACGCTGACACTGCTGCTGTGCCTTGCGCTGTCCGCGACCGTGTGTGCGGCGGAGGGGCAGGAAATCTGGGCGGTTGAGCCGAAGTATAAAAATGTGCAGGCTTTCTCAGAGGGTTTGGCTGCTGTGAGGGATACGAGCGGCAAGTGGGGATTTATAGATAAAACTGGCAAGGAGGTTATTCCGTGCCGGTATGACGATGCGTACTCTTTCTCCGAAGGCCTCGCGGCTGTGAGGATTGGCGACGAAGAAACGGGCGAATGGGGCTATATAGACAAGACAGGCGGGCTGGCTATTCCCTGCCAGTATAACTGGACACACGCTTTCTCTGAGGGCCTTGCGTATGTTAAGGAGGCTGGCGGCAAGTACGGCTATATAGACAGGACCGGCAAGCTGGTTATTCCCTGCCGCTATGGGAGCGCAAGTGATTTTTCTGACGGTTTTGCGGCCGTGTATAACGAAGGTCTTGAATCATGTTATATAGACAAAACCGGAGAAACACTCATGCCCAGCCGGTATAATCCAGCGGTATCTTTCTCCGAAGGATTCGCGCCTATTTGTGGCGAAAACCAAAGGTGGGGCTATATAAACACGAGCGGCAGGGTCATTATTCCATATCAATACAACTGGGCAAGCCCTTTCTCGGAGGGACTTGCGTTTGTGATTGAAGAAAACCGCAAGCGGGTTTATATAGATGAGACGGGCAGGGTGCTTATATCTTTACACGACTGTGATTTTGCGCTTGATTTTTCCGAAGGGCTGGCGGCTGTATCGGGCGAAAACGATAAGTGGGGATATATCGACAGGACCGGCAGGCTGGTTATTCCCTGCAGCTATGACGACGCATTCTCTTTTTCCGGAGGTCTTGCACGAGTGCGTGACGGAAACGGCAAATGGGGATATATAGATAAGACGGGTGAGGCGGTTGTGCCCTGTCAGTATGACCTGGCATACGATTTCTCTGAGGGCTTTGCGATTGTAGCGGGTGATAACGGCAAGTACGGCTTTATATCGATCGACACATCCTTCGCGCCTGCCAGCCTCGCCTACGCCTCCACCCAGAGCGTGACGGTGGACGGAAAGCAGGTGAGCTTTGAGATGTACGCGCTCAGGGACGCGGCGGGCAACCCGACCAACTACGTCAAGCTGCGGGACATCGCCAGCGTGGTAAACGGCACGAAGGCCCAGTTTGAGGTGGGATGGGACGGCTCGGTGAACATCGAGACGGGGAAGGCCTACACGGCCAATGGCTCGGAGATGAAAACGCCGTACTCCGGCAACCGCGCGTATTCTCCCGCGACGGCCGCGACGAAGGTAAACGGCGGCGCGGCCGGCCTTGAGGCTATAGTGCTCACCGACGACAGCGGAGGGGCCTACACCTACTACAAGCTCCGCGACCTCGGCAAGGCGCTGGGCTTCAACGTGGACTGGTCTGCGGAGAAGGGTGTGTTTGTGGAAACGGATAAGCCCTATTCGGGGGCGTAAGACAAAAAACAGAGACGGCTAAAAAGCCGTCTCTGTTTTTTGCGGTCTGTCACTGCCTGATTACCGCCTCGTGGGAGGCTTTGAGCGCTTTTAAAATCTTTGCCACGGCGGCGTCGGCGTGCTCGTCGGTGAGGGTCTGCTCGTCGGAGCCGAGGGTCAGCGAGAAGGTGACGGACTTAAGTCCGGGGGCTATGGGAGCTCCGGTGTAGACGCCCACGAAGTCAGCCGAGCGCAGATGCTCTCCGCCGTTTGCCAGTATGGTATCGCGCAGCGCCGCGGCTGTAACGGCGGAGGACACCACCACGGACAGGTCGCGCGTCGTGGACGGGAAGCGCGGCAGGGGCCTGTACACGGGGCGGTCTCCGCGGTTTTCAAACAGCGCGTCAAAGCGCAGCTCGGCGCAGTACAGCTCGCAGTCCACGCCGTAATTGGCGCACACGAGCGGGTGCACCTGACCGAGCACGCCGGCGTATACCTCGCCGATGTACACCGCCGCGCAGCGGCCGGGGTGATAGGAGGGATTGTCCCGCACGGCCTCGAAGCGGACGTTTTCAACGCGGGCGCTCTCAAGCAGCAGCTCGACCCAGCCCTTGAGCGTGAAGAAGTCCATATCCTCGCCGTAAGCGCCGATGCTCAGCTCCATCGGCTCGTCTGCCAGACCGTCGGCGCGCCTGAAATAGAGCTTGCCCAGCTCGTAGAGCTTCGCGCTCTTTGTGCGGTAGTTGCAGTTTCGCGCCAGCACCTCGAGCATGGAGGGCAGGGCGGTTGTGCGCATTATCGACGTGTCCTCGCCCAGTGGGTTGAGTATGCGCAGCGTGTCGCGCAGGGGGGAATCGGCCGGCAGGCGTATTTTGTCGAAGCAGGAGGGACTTGTGAAGGAGAAGCTGATTATCTCATTCAGGCCAAGGGAGCGGCACACGCCGCCGAGCATACGCTGGAACTGCTGGTTTTCGCTGTAGGCGCCGCAGGAGACGCCGCCGGCGGAAAAGGCGGTGGGGATGTTGTTGTAGCCGTAAAAGCGCGCGACCTCCTCGGCTATATCGGCGCTGTGCTCAACGTCGCCGCGCCAGGACGGGACCAAAATCGTGTCCCCGTCAAGGCCGAAGCCGAGGTCGAGAAGAATTTTGCGCATAGTGTCCTCGCCGATGTCGGTGCCCAGCAGGGCGTTGACCTTGTCCGGCTCAAGCCTGACGGTGGTCTGCTTTATCTCCCGCGGCACAACGTCAATGATGCCTCCGACGACCTCACCCGCGCCGAGCAGCTCCACAAGCTCGCAGGCGCGCTGTACGGCCTTTATGGTGTTTGCAGGGTCCAAGCCCTTCTCGTAGCGCGCGGAGGCATCCGTGCGCATTCCAAGGGCTGTGGCGGTGTGCCTGATAGATGCCCCGCTGAAATTGGCGGACTCGAACAGTACCATGGCGGTGTTGCCCACAATCTCGGAGTTGGCGCCGCCCATGACGCCGGCCACGCCGACGGGCCTGTGGGTGTCGCAGATACACAGCATGTTTTCCGTCAGGGCGCGCTCGGCGCCGTCGAGGGTCTGTATGCTCTCGCCGGGGCGGGCGCGGCGGACGTGAATCTCCCCGCCGTCAACACAGGCGAAGTCAAAAGCGTGCATAGGCTGTCCGTACTCGAGCATAACATAGTTTGTGATATCGACGATATTGTTTATGGGCCTCATGCCGGCCGCGCGTATGCGCCGGCGCATCCACTCAGGGGAGGGGGCGATTTTTACGTTGCGGACCATGCGCGCGGTGTAGCGCCGGCACAGCTCGGGCTCCTCGATGACGACGCGGGCCAGCTCATTTACGTCGCCTCCGGCCTCGGCTTTCACGACTGGCTCATGAAGGCGCAGCTCCTTTCCGAAGGTCACGGCCGCCTCGCGCGCCAGACCCGTCATGCACAGGCAGTCAGGGCGGTTGGGGGTTATCTCGAACTCGACAACGTGGTCGTCGAGCCCTAACACGGGCCGGATGTCGTCCCCGGGCTCGCAGGGCTCCTGAAGGACGAAGATGCCGTCGTCGATGCAGTGCGGAAACTCCCGCTGCTCGGCGTGCAGGTCGGCGAGGGTGCAGATTGTGCGCGTTTCGGTGTTGTAGGCCACGAGGTCGCCGAAATGGAGGTTCTGGCAGCCGGTCTCAACTGTTGTGCCCGTAGGCGTCTGCTCTCCGTCAAGCGCCTCGGCCCAGACAAGGGCGCAGGACCACCTGCCGTTTCCGGCGCTTTCAACCTGTCCCACGCCGGCGCACACGACCTTGCCGAAAATCCTGTCGCCCGGCTTTATGTCGGGGGAAACAGAGGGCTTGTCGGGGTCGATGGGGCGGTAATCATTCAAAAGCGCGGCGGCCTTAATCTCGCCGTAGGGGTAGTCGTGGGTGGTCAGGTTCAGCTCGCGCAGGGAGCAGAGCATACCGTCGCTCATTACGCCGCGCAGCTTGCCGCGCGTTATCTTCTTCCCGCCGGGAAGGGTGGAGCTGTGCAGCGCCGCGGGGACGAGGTCGCCGGCGTGGATATTCCACGCGCCGGTTACAATCTGCACGGCCTCATCCCTGCCCACGTCAAGCTGGCAGACCCACATATGGTCTGAGTCAGGGTGGCGCTCCATGGACAGTATGCGTCCCACGACGACGTTTTTGACCTCCGCTCCGAGGTCCTCCGTGACCTCCACCTTGGAGCCGGAGAGGGTCATCGCCTCGGAAAAGGCGCGGTCGTCACATTCCTCGATGCTCAGGTCCACAAATTCCCTGAGCCAGTTTCTTGAAAGCTTCATTGCTTTTGTCTCCCCCTTTCTGTCAGAACTGCCTGAGAAAACGAAGGTCGTTTTCAAAGATAAGGCGCAGGTCGTTTATCTTGTACTGACCCAGCGCCAGGCGGTCAAGCCCCATGCCGAAGGCCCAGCCGGAGTATTCGTCGTGGTCTATTCCGCAGCCGGAGAGCACCTTCGGGTGCACCATACCGGCGCCGAGAATCTCAATCCAGCCCTCGCCCTTGCAGGTGGGGCAGCCGCGGCCAGCGCACTTGTGGCACTGGATGTCCATCTCACAGGACGGCTCGGTAAAGGGAAAGTGGTGGGGGCGGAAACGTGTGACCGTGCTCTGGCCGTAAATCTTCTGCACCACGAGGTTGAGCGTGGCCTTGAGGTCGCCCATGGTAACGCCCCTGTCGATGACCATGCCCTCAATCTGGTGGAACATGGGAGAGTGGGTGGCGTCCACCTCGTCCTTGCGGTAAACGCGGCCGGGGGCAATCATGCGTATGGGCAGCGAGCGGGTTTCCATGGCGTGAATCTGTATGGGCGAGGTCTGGCTGCGAAGCAGCACGCTTGAGTTCTCGTCGAAGTAGAAGGTGTCCGTCCAATCCCGGGAGGGATGGTCCTCGGGGGCGTTGAGCTTGGTGAAGTTATACTCGGCAAGCTCAACCTCGGGGCCGTCTAAAATCTCAAAACCCATGCCGACGAAAATATCCTCAATCTCGTCGAGCACGCTGTAAATGGGGTGGCGGCGGCCGAGCTCGGACTTTTTGCCGGGGATGGTCACGTCCAGCGTCTCGGCCTCAAGCCGGCGCTCGAGCATACGGGCGCCGAGGATTTTACGGCGCTCGTCAATTTTCGCCTCGAGGCAGGCGCGCACGTCGTTGGCGAGCTGGCCTATAACGGGACGCTCCTGACTTGAGAGCTTGCCCATCTGCTTGAGTATGGCCGTCAGCTCGCCCTTTTTGCCGAGGTATTTGATGCGAAGGGCCTCCAGCTCCTCGGGCTCCTGGGCGCTTGCTATGGCGTCCAGCGAACGCTGCCTGAGCTGGCTGAGTAGTTCTTTCATTTTATCTCTCCTTGGAAAATTATTTTGTGCTGTAAAAACAGGGGACCCCGGTGTTTAAAAACAAAAAATGCCCCCGTCCCATAACAGGACGAAGACACACTCTCCGCGGTACCACCCGAATTCGGCGCTTATCGCCGCTCTTGAACGCTTTAACGGGCGTGCCCGCCGGGGATTGGCCGGAGCTCACGGGCGAACCGGACGACTTCACCACGGAGCGCTCTCAGCCGGCGGCGGCTCCTCTCTGGCGTGGGTATACGGCG
>CATJWA010000194.1 GCA_949744025.1 uncultured Eubacteriales bacterium | reverse complement strand
GCGCGGCCAGGACCGCCAGAATCACGCACAGAGCCAGCGCCGCAGCCGCGAAGGGACAGGACCTGCGCGGAAGCGCCTGCGCGCTGTAAAACGCTTTGCGGGCGCTTTGAGCCTCGTCGGCGGCCTCCTGCGCCGTTTTTCCGGAGAACACGCTGCCGTCAAGCTCCTCGGCGCGCCGCCGCAGCGTCTCACGCACGTCGGCGGCCCTGTCGGTTGCCTGCCGCAGAGCCTCGCGCCGTTCGCTCACGCGCTGCAAAAGCTCCAGACCTCCGCTTTCCAGCTCACTGCGCTGCGCCCGCTCGCACTCGCTCTGTCGCTCATGGGCCAGGGCCAGCAGGCGCACAAGCTCGTCCCGCTCGTTCACAGCGCCGCGCATGCTCTCAATCCGCCGCTCGAGCTCCTGAGCGCGGGTCTCGAGCTCGGGTATTCTGCCCGACTGGCGGAAGCGCCGCTTTCTCTGCCAGGCGCGAAGACGCTCGTCGGCCTGGGTGAAGGACGCGCCCTCCTCGCCGGTGGAAACCATCGCGGCTATGCGCTTTTCCAGCTCAGCGTGGTTGTCCACGCCCAGGCCCCCCTGAGTGACGAACACGCTGCGGTCGAAAACCTCGCGCGGCATACCGGTCAGCGTAAACCCCGCGTCCTTTCCGGCGAGGCCGGGCACGGGCTCGGCCGTGCCTGTGTACACCGCGGAGAAGTCGCGCATTGGTGCGGCCGGCGTTTTTGACCGCCGGCTGAGAGTTATGCTTCGTCCGTCGTGCTCAAGCTCTATCTCGCCGGACATGGGTGCGCCGGACCATGGCGCGTAACGCAGCTTATCGGGCTTTACGCCGTTTTTCTCCCTCTGCGAGGAATTAATGCCGTAAAGCATCGCGCGGATAAAGGCGCACCAGGTGCTCTTGCCGCTCTCATTCGGTGCGCAGATTATGTTCAGTCCCGGCTCAAGCTCCAAGCTCTCGTTTTCCAGAGCGCCGAAGCAGGCCGTCATTTTTCGTATTATCACAGCGGGTTCACCGCCTCTCCCTCGTCCAGTGCCGCCAGACCCCAGCGTACAGCCTGTGTTATCCTCTCGCGCTCGGGCTCGTCCTGCGCGCCGTCATACAGCTCGCGCAGCCGGCGCAGAAAGAGCCCGCGCAGGGTGTCCTCGCCCGCCTTTTCCCAGATATCACGGCTCACGGCGGTTCTGTTTTGTATTTCAAAGGCAAAGAAGCGGCCGGACATTATCTGCGCGATATGCTGAATGTCCGGCGCGCCGCCGCTCTCGCCGTGCAGCACAAGCCGGCAGATATCGCGCCCTCCGGAGTCCGGCAGCCGTTCCTCCAAAGCGCCAGCGCTCACATCGAGCGTGACAATCTCATATTTTCTCTGCGCCAGCGGCACAAGCTCCGCCGTGCAGGCTCCGGAGCGGTCGAGCTCAACGCACAGCACGCCGCGCTCGCCGCACTCGTCGAAGCCGCGCCCCTCCGTGCAGCCGGGCCAGGCGTAATATGTGTTCCCCGCCCGGAGCAGTCCGCCGAAAGCGTGAATGTGGCCCAAGGCGACGTAGTGCAGGCCGCTTGCTAAAAGCTCCTGCTCGGAGATGGGAGCATAGGGGCTCTCCGGCCGCCCGACCTCACCGTGAAAAAGACCTATGTCGAGCACTCCCTCCTGCCGCGGGACAGAGAAGCCGCGCAGAGGCGGCGGAGCGGCGGTGTCCGTGAAAGCCGCGCCCCAGACGCGGACCGCCATCTCCGTCAGGCTTACGCAGGAAACAGCGCCGCTGTTGAAAACGTGCACGTTCTCGGGCAGCTCCAGCCGTGCCCAGGGCGAGGACGCGCAGTAATAGTCGTGGTTGCCGGGCGCGATAAGTACGGGGCAGTCGAGCTCGCCGAGCACGCCGCACAGTGCCCGGGCCGTCTCGGCGTATACGCTTCCGGTGTCCAGCAGGTCGCCGGCAAGCAGCAGCAGGTCGGCCTGCCTTTCGCGGACGAGCGCGGCTATGCACTGCAAAAGCGCGCGCTGTTCGCTTCGGCGAACGGCCGCCTTTTCCGCGCCAAGCGCCTGAAACGGGGAATCGAGATGCAGGTCCGCGGCGTGGATGATTTTCAAAGTATTCTTCACTTTAACCCATGCGATACGCAATTTGCACAGCAAAATGTGAAACTCTCATATTTTGTGTACAGTATCTTTCCTTTCTTCGTATCTTTCACTCTATTCGCAGAGCCTCCGCGCTTACGCATTTTCCGGTCTCGGCGTCAATCTCAAAGACCGCGCACTCCATTTTGGCAGGACCGCCTGCGGTTATATAGCGCTGCGGCGGGTCGCCGAGAAACTTGCCGATGCTCTGCTCAACCTCTATGCCCAGAACGGAGCGGGACGCTCCGGTCATGCCCAGGTCGCTGATATAGCCGGCACCGCCGCGCAGTATTTGACAGTCCGAGGTCTGCACATGCGTGTGTGTGCCCCAAACGGCGCTCACGCGCTCCTCAAGGTAGTAGCCCATGGCCAGCTTCTCGCTCGTGCCCTCGGCGTGGAAGTCTACGAGAACTATCTTCGCGTCGGTCTGTTCAAGAATGTCGTCGACCGTGAGGAAGGGGTTATCCGTGTTGGCGTCGAGCGTGAAGCGCCCCATCAGGTTAATTACGCAGATGTTGCCGAAGCGCGTGCCGTAAACTCCCCAGCCCTGTCCGGGACACTGAGGTGCGAAGTTGGCCGGGCGCAGGCAGCGGGAGGAGCGGTCCAGATAGTCGTGCATTTCCCAGCGCACCCAGGTGTGGTTGCCGAGAGTTATAACGTCGGCGCCTGCGCGGAAGATATCCTCCGCCTGCGCGGGCGTTATCCCCACGACGTTGGCATTTTCTCCGTTGACCACGGCGAAATCAATGCCGTAGCTGCGGCGTATGGCGCCGAGACTCCGCTGCAAAAATTCCAGACCCGGCTTTCCGCATACGTCGCCGACCGCGAGAACATGTATATTCATGAAAACACCTCAATCGCTTTGAGATTATTGTACCATTTTATCATAAGTTTACCACAGCGTGCAATCGCAAATCCGCCTTTATTCTGCGCATAATAAAATTGCGCATTCGTAAAAGCACAGGAGGTATGAATTATGGGAAACATGAATTTTATAAAAGGAATGGGAGCAGGGCTGATTGTGGGCGCCTGCGTCGGTATGACGCTCATGCCGGACAAAAAGCGCGGCAAAAGGGCCATCAGCAAGGCCGTAAAAGCGGTTGAAACTATACTTGGCGACGTTTCCGACGTGATAGGGCTGTAAAAAAATCTAAGAAAAAGAAAAAAGTACTTGCAATTTCGCTCTGTCCATGCTAATATGTTAAGGCACTAAAAAATATGCGCTCTTAGCTCAGCTGGATAGAGCGTCTGGCTACGGACCAGAAGGTCAGGGGTTCGAATCCCTTAGGGCGTGCCAGAAACAGGCTTGAAACCGAGGTTTCAAGCCTGTTTCTTTTTGTGTATTTGGGACCTTGACCCAAGCCGTGACCCATACGGGAGCGCGGAGGGGAGACTATCGGACAGCACCGGAGAGGAAGCGGTCCACGGCGTTGGCCGCCTGCTTCTGCATGGAGGTGGTCACGTGGGCGTAGGTGTCGAGGGTGAAGCCCGCG
>CATJWA010000193.1 GCA_949744025.1 uncultured Eubacteriales bacterium | reverse complement strand
GGCTGGGCGAAAACGTCCGCCGGCCCGCCAATCCGAAAGCTGCAATGCCGGCTCATCGGCTCATCCACCCGAACCTCCAGCCCGGGAATTTTCTCGCGTATGACCTTTACAACCTCAGATTTTGTCATAATCCTCCCCTAAAAGCCTCGCAGATATCAGAATTTGTCAGCGGCTTTGCCGCTTACAAATTCTTTATGCAGAACTGTTCGCGGCGCGCAGCGCCGAGAAAAAATTTTTAATTGTTTTTTGCGGCGGCGTGTACGTCGCAAAAAACACTCTGCGCGAAACGTGCGTCGAGCCGCCTGAAAGGCGGCGAGGCGCGTAGTGAAGCGAATCCCTTCAAATCAATGGCGCTTTCAGCGCCATTGATTTGAAATTTTCAATCCATCCACCCGTTATCCACCTGGGCGTCGTGCTTTTTCTCCAGCTCGCGCGCGGTGTTGAAACCCATACGCTTCTGGCGGTTGTTCATGGCCGCCACCTCCAATATTATGGCCAGATTACGTGCGGGCGCAACCGGTATGGTCAGGTGCGGCACCCTCACGCCGAGATAGGAGATGTTCTCGTCCTCAAGCCCCAGGCGGTCATATACCTTTTCGCTGTCCCAGTGCTCAAAGTTCACCACAAGGTCAATCTTGCTGCGCTCAAGCACCGAGCTTACACCGAAAATCTTGCGCACGTCGATAATTCCGACGCCGCGCAGCTCCATGAGGTAGCGTATCATTGCCGGAGCCTCGCCTATGACCTGGCTGCGGCTCATGCGGCGTATTTCAACCGCGTCGTCGGCAACCAGGCGATGGCCGCGCTTGACCAGCTCCAGGGCCGTTTCGCTCTTGCCGATGCCGCTGTCGCCGGTTATGAGCAGGCCCTCTCCGTGGACCTCCACGAGCACGCCGTGGACCGTTATGCGGGGAGCGAGCACCGTACGCAGGGTGTTTATCGCCTGGGCCATAAAGGCCGAGGTCGGCAGGTCCGTTGTCATTAGATTTACGTTATAGCGCCGCGCGGCGTCAACCATGTCGGGGTCGGGGGGCATTCTGTGGCAGACCACAAGCACCGTGATGCCGTGGGCCATGTATTTATCGATTCTCTCCTTCCTCGTCTCCTCCGGCAGCGTGTGCAGATATGCCATCTCCGTTTTGCCCATTATCTGGATTTCCTGCGGCTGAAAATAGTCGTAAAATCCGGCAAGCTGCAGGCCGGGCCGGGCTACGTTATAGGTTGAGATTGTGCACTGCTCGTAGTTCGACGCGGGATGGACAATGCGCAGCTCATGCTCCTGCACCAGGTCCGAGAGCTTCATCGTGTATCTGTGTTCCATTGTATGCTCCTTTCTTCCCCTGCGGCTGAACGCTTTGGGTAATTTCTCATATAGTACTTTACTATTTTATACAAGTCAGAGTGATTTGGCAACCATTTTATGGTCTAATTTGAAAAAAATACGCAAAAAGTTCACAGAAAATCAAAAATTTTTCTTGCAATTATTCTGCGTCTCTGATATTATAAATAAGCTGTTTATTTCGTTAAGCGAGGAGGTGCAGCAGTAAGATGGCAAAGTGTGAATTTTGCGATAAGGGCGTTTCCTTCGGCATCCAGGTGAGCCATTCTCACAGGCGTTCCAACCGCACATGGAAGCCCAACGTCAAGCGCGTGAAGGTCCTCATCAACGGGACCCCGAGGCATGCCTACGCATGCACCCGTTGTCTGCGCAGCGGCAAGGTCACCCGCGCTGTGTGAGGCGGCAAGGCCACCGAAGCGCTGTGATATGTGATGCTTAAAGCCCGCCGCCTCCGGTGGGCTTTCGCAGACGCTGGTATAGCTCAGTCGGTAGAGCAGCTGATTCGTAATCAGCAGGTCGTGTGTTCGAGTCACATTACCAGCTCCAAAACACCCCCGAAATCCGTGTGGTTTCGGGGGTGTTTTGTTCGTT
>CATJWA010000192.1 GCA_949744025.1 uncultured Eubacteriales bacterium | reverse complement strand
CCATTTTGATATGGCCTGGCGCGAGACGCCTATTTTTTCGGCCAGCCGCTCCTGTGACAGGCCGCTTTTCCGCCTGAGCGCGTGTATATTTTCAGACAGCATACGCTTTTAACCTCCCGAAGCAAAGCATAGCGTGTTGAGCGGAAAAGCTCCACCAACAAGTGCTGGAACTTCCGCAACCGATGGTTGCAAAATGGACATTTTGTGAAAAAACTTGACTTTTGAAAAGAGCGGTGGTAAATTATCACATAAATAAACGGGTGAGCACCTACCGTAAGTCAGGCTATAAGCCTGGCTATTTTCTTTATTGGAGGAATTTTATGTTTGCATACATATGGCCCATAGCACTTGTGGTTGTAGCCAACACACTGTATCAAATATGTGCAAAATCAGTTCCCGGTAATCTTGACCCATTTGCCTCGCTGACGGTTACATACCTTGTCGGAGCTCTGGCATCGTTTGTTTTGTACTGCGCGCTGAGTGGAGGAGAGAACATAATAAGCGAGTACAGGAAGCTGAACTGGGCGCCTTTTGCCTTGGGAATCGTTATCATAGGACTTGAGGTGGGGCTTATATGTGTTTATAGGGCCGGCTGGCCGGTGAGCACCGCGCAGATTGTCCAGAGCGCGTTTCTGGCTGTTATCCTGCTTTTTGTTGGCTTAGCGCTGTACAGGGAGGCGCTGACGGCGAACAAGATTGTGGGAATGGCCGTGTGCCTCGCGGGGCTGTATATTATTAACAAATAATGCAGACCTTATTATATGTTCTGCGGATATTATAGCATCGGCATCCATTGAGGGCAAGGCACAGAATTTAAGGTTGACAAATCACTGCGCTGTATTTATAATAACAGGGTATTTCAAAATGGCTGTGATGAGCAGGAGTAGGCGTAAAGCGTGGATTTCCAGAGAGGGAGCGTTTGCTGCAAGCTTCCATGAAGCGCCGCCGAAGGTCGGCTCGGAGCCGCCGGACTGAAGGGTGAGTAGGTTCGGACGGGTACTCCCGTTACAGAGTCAGAGCGCCGCGTTTAGTGCGGAACTCAGGTGGTACCGCGGTTTATATTTCGCCGCCCTGAGACAGACTTGTCTCAGGGTGTTTTTTATTATTCAGGGAGGGACGACAAATGAAAGAGCTGCCGAAAACCTATGACCCCAAGGCGGTGGAGAGTAAGATTTACGACATGTGGATGGAGCGCGGCTGCTTCAGGGCAGAAATCGACCGGAGCAAAAAGCCCTTTTCCATCGTGATGCCGCCGCCGAACGTCACGGGACAGCTGCACATGGGCCACGCGATGGACAGCACCTTGCAGGACATTTTAACCCGCTATAAGCGTATGCAGGGCTATGCCGCGCTGTGGCTGCCCGGCGCGGACCACGCGGGCATCGCCACGCAGATAAAGGTGGAGGAGGACCTTCGCGTGAACGAGGGGCTGACCCGCTACGACCTGGGCCGCGAGAAATTTCTCGACAGGGTTTGGGCATGGAAGGAGAAGTACGGCGATCGCATAGTCGAGCAGCAGAAGGCGCTCGGCTCAAGCTGCGACTGGAGCCGCAGCCGCTTCACCATGGACGAGACCTGTGCCAAGGCCGTTCGTGAGGCGTTCTGCCGCCTGTACGACAAGGGACTTATCTACAAGGGCAGCCGCATAATAAACTGGTGCCCCCATTGCCGCACGGCACTTTCAGACGCGGAGGTTGAGTACAAGGACCAGCCGGGCAGCTTCTGGTACATCAAGTATCCGATAAAGGACAGCGATGAGTTTCTTACCATTGCTACAACGCGGCCTGAGACGATGCTGGGCGACTCCGGTGTGGCGGTGAACCCCGCTGACGAAAAGTACGCGCACCTTGTCGGCAAAACCGCCATACTGCCGCTTGTCGGGCGGGAGCTGCCGATAGTGGCGGATGAATACGTCGAGCTCGGATTCGGAACGGGTGCGGTGAAGATGACTCCCTGCCACGATCCGAACGACTACGAGGTAGGTCAGCGCCACAACCTTGAGCAGATTTTAATAATGGACGAGGACGCGAAGATTATAAACGGCGGCAAGTATAACGGCATGGACCGCTATGAGGCCCGTAAGGCTATTGTCGCGGACCTTGAGGAGCAGGGCTATCTGGTGAAGATTGAGCCTCATGCCCACAATGTCGGCACCTGCTACCGCTGCGGCACCACAGTCGAGCCCATGACGAGCCCCCAGTGGTTCGTGAAGATGAAGCCGTTGGCAAAGGAGGCCATACGAACAGTACGCGACGGAGAGGTCAGGTTTGTACCCGAGCGCTTCACAAAGATATATATGAACTGGATGGAGAACGTTCATGACTGGTGCATCTCCCGCCAGCTCTGGTGGGGACATCAGATACCGGCCTGGTACTGTGCCGACTGTGGGCGCATAACCGTCAGCCGTACTGATGCGACTGAGTGCGAGCACTGTCACAGCAAAAATATCAGGCGCGAGGAGGATGTGCTCGATACCTGGTTCAGCTCCGCGCTGTGGCCCTTCTCGACGATGGGCTGGCCGGACAAGACAGAGGATTTGGACTACTGGTATCCGACCTCAGTCATGGTTACGGGGTACGACATTATATTCTTCTGGGTCTCGCGCATGATTTTTTCAGGTATGGAGCACATGAAAAAGCATCCCTTTGACACCGTGTTTATTCACGGACTTGTGCGCGACTCGCAGGGGCGTAAGATGTCAAAGTCGCTCGGCAACGGCATTGACCCGCTGGAAATGGCGGAGCAATACGGCGCGGACGCCCTGCGCTTCAACCTTATAACCGGCAACAGCCCGGGAAACGACATGCGCTTTTACGTTGAGAAGTGCGAGGCGATGCGCAACTTCTGCAACAAGATATGGAACGCCAGCCGCTTTGTGATGATGAATCTCACGATTGAGGAAAACGCCCTGCCGGAGACGCTGGAGCTGGAGGACAGATGGATACTGTCAAAGCTCAACGGCGTGATAAGGGAAGTCTGCGAGAACATGGACCGTTTTGAGCTTGGAGTCGCGGCGGCGAAGATTTACGACTTTATCTGGGACAGCTACTGCGACTGGTTTATCGAACTGTGCAAGCCGCGGCTGAACTCCGACAGCGCCGAGGCGAAGGTCTCCGCGCAGAAGGTGCTGCTGTATGTGCTGACCGAGATACTCAAGCTGCTGCACCCGTTTATGCCATTCATAACCGAGGAGATTTGGCAGAGTCTGCCTCACGAGGGCGACACGCTCATGACGGACAGCTATCCCATATACAGGCCCGAGCTGAGCTTCCCCGAGGACGAGAGCAGCTTTGAGATGGTCATGGAGGCCATAAAGGCCGTGCGCGCCCGCCGGGCGGAGATGAACGTACCGCCGTTCAGAAAGTCGCACCTTATCATCATCACGGATAAGCCGGCCGCATTTGAGAACGGCAAGGGCTTCATCTGCAAGCTGGCCTACGCCTCCGAGGTGAGCGTGAGCGCCGCCCCGCCGGAGAACACGGACGGCATGGTATCCGTCGTTACTGACAACGCGCGTATGTTTATGCCGATGGCTGACCTGGTTGACTTTGAAAAGGAGCGCGCGCGCATAAGCAAGGAGCTTGCCAACGCCGAAAAGCAGCTCCAGAGCCAGAACGCGAAGCTCGCAAACGAGAAATTCGTCTCACGCGCACCTGAAAACGTTGTAAACGCTGAGCGCGAAAAGAAAGCAAAGTTAGAGGCTTTGATTGAGAACCTCAAGGAGAGCCTTAAGCAGTTAGGCTAAGTGAAAAAGCGCTGGGATTCTAATTCCCAGCGCTTTTTTCAGGAAACAGCACATGTATACTCAAAATTCCGTCAGAATATACCGCACTTATTGCGCCCCCCATCTGCTCGGTTAGGGCTCTGGCTATGGAAAGTCCCAGACCCGTGGATTTCTGGCCGTCCTCAACGGTATAGAAGCGGTCGAACAGGCGGCCGGCCTGAATTTCACTCAAGCCCGGCGCGCTGTTGGCAAAGACTATCTCACCGTTGGAGGAGAGGCTTATAGTCAAGTCTCCGGAGCTGTATTTTACCGCGTTGCTGATGATGTTGCCAAAGACACGCGAGAGTGCGGCGCGGTCAAGCCGGCGCACAACTCTTTCGTCCGGAGCGGACACCTCGGGGCTGATACCGGCGGATTTCAGCGCGCCGTAGTAAGCAGAAAGGCTCTCCTCAAGTGCTGTATTGAGGCTGACGCACTCGAGCTTAAGACTGTTTTCTCCGGAGGCGACAATAGAGTAGCGGAAAAGCTCCTCAGTCAGACGCGTGAGGGCCTCTGCGCGGTTTTCTATGATGGAAAGGTAACGCTCCGCGTTTTCAGACTTCTCCTCGCGGCGGAGAAGGTCCAGATAGCCGCGTATCGCCGTCAGCGGCGTGCGCAGGTCGTGTGAGACATTGACCACGGCATCGCGCAGCTCGACATCGCCGCTTTGCAGTCGTTGGCGCTCGCGCCGGAGCTGACGGAGCTGAAGGTTGAGCACAACGGCAAGGCGGCGCATATAGCGGTCGCGGGAGGACAGGCTTATGAGCGTGTTGGTATCCGTGTACAGCCTCTCGTCAAGCTGATGAATTATCTCCTCGACGGAGATGTGCACGAGATGTATTTTCACCGCCAGCACCGCGATAATCACCGTCAGCGCGAGGCACAGCAGAAACAAGAGCATTGCACACCACCTGTAAGTGCCCGCAGAGCGGCTTGAAACCGCTCTACAGACAAAATTACTATTTTATGTCTTTACGACGAAACAGAAAAAGTCCCGGAGCCGTTGTGATTGCGATGAGGATCAGCGAGTACAGCGGATAGTACCACTCGAAGGTGTAGTCGGCGACATGCACTGCCTGGCCCATGGGGGTGAAGTCGAACAGAAACTGGTAGACCTGCCGCTTCACGCCGCTGATGTAACGGGGGTTGGGCATGGGCTCTGTTTTCGCGAGCTCACCGGAACTATCGAGCATATAGTATTCCTCATACATCTCCGGCTCGGACAGTCCGCTGTTTAGATACATTCCCGCGACGAAAAACGCGCACACAAGAAGCAGACAGATAACCGCGCTGGTGGATTTGCTGCTTATGAGCAGCGAGAGCATGGTGAACAGCGCGGAGAGAGCGACTATCATAAACAGGGCGTTGAGAAGCTGGAGCAGTACCTCTGACACGGGAATGGTGAAAAAGCCGAACATCGTCAGTCCCAGAGCGAAGGCCAAAAGAAGCTGAGCAGCATATACGATAAGTGTGGCCACGGAGTTTACGATAAATTCCGTCAGGTACATGTCAGCGCGCGTGTGGCCGACTATAAGTTTGTTGCGTATGGTGCCGTCGCTGTACTCCGAGCCGGTGAACAGCGAGATGAAGGCGGCGGCAAAGAACAATATGAATGGCGTGCAGTTGAAAAGCGAGTGCTCAAGCGTGATGGTAACGTTGTATTCCCTCATTTCGCGGAACTGCGTGCAGGAGGCGACGGCGGCGAGGGTGCAGGCGATGAGTATCTCGCAGTAAAACAGCTTATTTTTCCACAGTCGGGCAAAGCCGGCACTCAATAACTTACTCATGGGCTCCACCCCCAATCAGGTCGATGAAGTAGCTCTCAAGACTTTCCTCGCGTTCATGCATGGACTGTACCTGACAGCCAGCCTGAGACAGCGCCAAAACCAGCTCGGAGATATTCACGGTGCTGAAAATGTCCATATCGTTTTCAGATACTACGCTGTATTCCAACGCCATGCCGTCGAACACAGGAAGGGCGGATTGCGGATTTGTCACAGAAATGCGGACGCACTTGCGGCTGGCCTGCTCAAGCTCCGTGGAGCTTATCTCCTTGACCATGTGCCCGCGGTCGATGAAGCCGTAATGTGTGGCGAGGCGGGAGAGCTCGTCGAGTATGTGGCTGGAAATGAGCACTGTTATTTGCCGCTCACGGTTGAGCTTTAAGATGAGCTCGCGTATCTCCACTATTCCCTGCGGGTCAAGGCCGTTAGCCGGTTCGTCGAGAATGAGGAAGTCGGGGTCGCCCGCCAGGGCTATGGCTATGCCGAGCCGCTGCTTCATACCAAGAGAAAAATGTCGGGCCTTTTTTCGTCCTGTTTCACTCAGGCCGACGAGCTGTAACAGCTCGGGTATGCCCTCAAACGAGGGCATACCTAAAACACGGTATTGCTCCCGCAGATTGTCTGCGGCGCTCATATCCATATAAATGGACGGCGTCTCTACGACTGCGCCTATACGGCGGCGGGAACGGCATATCCGCTTATCCGTGTTTTTTACGCCGTAGAGCGTAAACTCCCCGCTGCTGGGCTCCTGAAGCCCGCATATGAGGCGTATGAGTGTGGTCTTACCCGCTCCGTTCTTGCCGACTATGCCGTATATGGCGCCTTTCGGGATGTGCATATTGAAATCGTCAAGTGCCCGGAAGCCGCGGTAGCTTTTGGTCAGGGCGCTTGCAGACAGGATATATTCCATATCCGTCCCTCCTTTGCTTTTATGACACAAGCATAGCACTCTGAGGTTAAGAAAGCGGTTAAGGCGAGTGTTAAGAAACAGTAAAAATTGTTTTTTCTATTCCTCCCGCATTTTGAAGCCAATTCCCCACACGGACTCAATATAATCCTGTCCTCCGGCATCGCGCAGCTTTCGGCGCAGGTTGCTCACATGTACTTTTAGGGAACTCTCAACGCAGTCAGGCGTGTCCTCACTTATCATGTCGAGGATGTGCGACTTGGTAATGACTCGGGTGGGGGAGAGGAGAAGCTGCTTTAAGATGGCATATTCGGTTTTGGTCAGCTTCACAGGTACGCCGCCGGCGGTGACGCCGCGCGAGGATGTATCCATCTCGACCCCTCGGAAGCTGAGCACCGTCGAGCTTTGGGACGACGCGGCTATGCGAAGCTGAACCGCTATGCGGGCAAGCAGCTCGTCTATGTCAAACGGCTTTGTCACGTAATCATCTGCGCCGGACAGCAGCAGATTTACCTTGCCCCCGACATCGGCCTTGGCGCTGAGCACAATTACGGGAATGCCGGTGAGCTTGGGAAGCAGCTCCTCGCCGCTCAGGCCCGGCAGCATCAGGTCCAGCAGTATCAAATCCGGTCTATGTGCCGAGAGCAGAAGCAGGGCCTCGGTTCCCGAATAAGCCCGAACAGGGCGGTAGCCCTCGCGGGAGAGCGTCTCCTCAAGAAGCTGTCCGATATATATGTCGTCGTCTACAATCATTATTGTTTTCATTTTTTCACTTCCAGACAGAAATTTGCATTTCTTTAACAGTAACGGCCTTTTCTGCATTTGTCAAGAGAAATCAATACCGTTGAGACGTATTGATGCCATAATGCAACTGTTGGTTGACAGAAAATATTGCGCGCTTGGTGGTTGTCAACCTGAATTTGTGCTATTATTTTATCAACACATGTGTTGAACAAAACAAAATCAAGGAAGTGAATGTCCATGATAATGGCAGAAAAAATAGCGGCGCTCCGGCGTCGCAGCGGCTGGTCCCAGGAGGAGCTGGCGGAGAAGATGTCGATATCCCGTCAGTCCGTATCGAAATGGGAAAGCGGCGCGTCCATACCTGATTTGGATAAAATAATAAAAATGAGTCAGCTTTTCAGCGTGAGTACGGACTACCTGCTCAAGGATGAGATAGAGGACCTGTGCTCTCAGCCGGGCGGTGACACACCGGAGGAGCACGAGGGGCGGCGCGTTTCTCTTGAGGAGGCAAACGCCTTTATGGAGCTGTCCGCGCGGCTGAGCGCAAAAATTGCCTTCGCGGTGATGCTCTTTATCCTCTCGCCGATATGTCTTATCGTGCTGGGAGGAATGTCCGAGAGCGGCCTGCTCAGCATAAGCGAGGACCTTGCCGCCGGCGCCGGCTGCGTGGTGCTGCTGCTTATTGTGGCCGCGGGCGTGGGCATACTGATCATGAAGGGCGCGCCTCTGAAAAAATATGAGTATATGGAAAAGGAATGCATCTGACCGAGTACGGAGTATCCGGTATAGTGAAGAAGAAAAAGGAGGAGTTTGCGCCGGAGCTTCGCGTAAAGACGGCGGTGGGCGTGGTGCTGTTTATTGTGGGCGCTGTGCCACTGATGATAGGCGCGGGACTGGGTGTGAGTGATTTCCTGCTGTGCTGTCTTGTGGGCGTGCTGCTGCTTATGGTCGCCTTTGGAGTATTTCTGATAGTCAGCGCGGGAATGATTTCCGGAAGCTATGACAAGCTGCTTGAGACAGGTGAATACACACCCGAGGAAAAGGAATTCAAAAAGCGTGTTGAATTTTTCCCAGGCATTTACTGGTGCGTGGTAACCGCAATATATCTTGGCGTCAGCTTTTATACCAACGGTTGGCACCGCACATGGATAATCTACGCGGTGTCGGGGGTTCTCTTCGCCGCCGTATGGTGTACGCTGCGCGCGGTTATGCTCGGGAGAAAACGAAGATAAATATGAAAGCCGACGGCACAGCCGTCGGCTTTCATATTTTACGGTTTTTATTTTGACATACTCTCGCAGTAGAAACAGCGGTAAATCCGGCGCTCGCGGTCTGCGAGGCGGAACACCTGTGGCAGCTCCTGCTCGGTCGTGGAAATGCAGCGGGGGTTTTTGCAGCATATCACGCCAACTATCTTTTCCGGAAGCTCAGGGGTCTTTTTCTCGACAAGAACCCCGCCGCGGATGATGTCTATGGTAACGCCGGGAGCCACATAGCCGAGAAGGTCAAAGTCCAGCTCGATGGCCGCGTCGATTTTTATTATATCCTTGCGTCCCATTTTTTGGCTGAGTGCGTTCTTGATTATCGCAATCTGGCAATCCAGCTTTTCCAGGTCAAGAAGGCGGTAAATCTCCATGCACTTGCCGGACTGGATGTGGTCTATCACTATTCCGTCCTTTATTGAGTCTATATTCATTTAATTTACCCCCAACAGCATCAGTATCAGAGCCATACGCATGTATTTTCCGTACAGCACCTGCTTGAAATAGCAGGCGCGAGGGTCGTTGTCAATAGCGGTGGATATCTCATTGACACGTGGCAGGGGATGCATAACACACAGGTCGCTCTTTGCCCTTCGCAGCTTTTCGGGCGTGAGAATATAACTGTCCTTCAGGCGAAGATATTCCTCCTCACTGAAAAACCGCTCACGCTGCACTCGGGTCATGTACAAAATATCCAGCGAGTCAATAACCGACTCAAAGTCAGTGGTCTGAGTGTAGGGGATACCGTTTTTCTGCAATATGTCCCGTTTTACGTAGCTTGGCAGCTTGAGCTCCTGAGGCGAGATGAGCACAACACGGATATCCTTATACCGTGACATTGCCGCGATAAGCGAGTGTACCGTGCGGCCAAACTTCAGATCCCCGCAGAAGCCGAGGGTCAGCCCATCAAAGCCGCCTTTTTCGCGCTTAATTGTAAGCAGGTCGGCCAAGGTCTGGGTGGGGTGGTTATGTCCGCCGTCGCCGGCGTTTATTATCGGCACCGACGCGTGCATTGAGGCCACGAGCGGCGCTCCTTCCTTTGGATGGCGCATGGCTATAATGTCCGCATAGCAGCTTACCACGCGGGCGGTGTCAGCCACGCTCTCACCCTTGCTGGCGGAGCTGCTCTGCGCCTCGGAAAAGCCCAGTACGTTTCCGCCAAGCTCATACATTGCCGCCTCAAAGCTCAGACGTGTACGCGTGGATGGCTCAAAAAACAAAGTGGCAAGCTTTTTGCCGCGGCATTTCTCACTGTAGACTTCGGGATGGGCGATTATGTCATTTGCCGTGTCAAGCAGAGAGTCTATCTCCTCCCTCGACAGGTCGCAGATGTCTATAAGGCTTTTCATGGTTTTATCTCCCCTCCCCGGGCTTATTTGTTTATCCAGCTCTCGTCAGCGGGATTGTTGCGGAAGGCGATAAGGCGCTCAAGGTCGCTTTCGGCGATGTAGCCACGGTTGGCCGCAACCGCGGCGATGGTGTCGAAATCGGTCAGGCTGTGGTTTTCCACATGGGCGCTTTCAAGGCGATCGATGCCTTTTTTCATTCCATAGGTGAATATGCTTGCTACTCCCAGTACCTCGGCTCCCGCCTCGCGCAGTACCTCGACCACCTCGAGCACGCTGCCTGCGGTAGATATGAGGTCCTCGATGACAACTACCTTCTGACCGCGCTCAAGTTTTCCCTCAATTTGATTCTGACGTCCGTGGTCCTTGGCGCCGCTTCTGACGTATCCCATTGGCAGGCCCATTATGTGCCCGACAATGGCTGCGTGGGCAATGCCGGCTGTGGAGGTGCCCATGAGCACCTCGGCCTTGGGATAGTATTTTTTGACGGTTTCAACAAGCGCGTGCTCCACGTCGTTTCTCACCTTGGGCGCGGTCAACGTCAGGCGGTTGTCGCAGTATACTGGACTTTTTATGCCGCTGGCCCAGGTGAAGGGCTCGTCCGGCCGGAAAAACACCGCTCCAATAGAAAGCAGGTCCTTTGCAATCAACTCACGCATTTTCATACCTCCGAAACAAATTCTTTTATGCAGCGTTCATAGGCAGAGACAGGGTTCTCAGATGTTGTTACCGGACGGCCTACAACAATATAGTCCGAGCCGAGAAGCTTTGCCCGCTCAGGCGTGGTGACACGGGCCTGGTCGCCCACATCACCGCCGGCAAAACGCACGCCGGGCGTCACAGTGAGAAATTCTGCTCCACAGGCATCATGAACTATGCCTGCCTCAAGAGGTGAGCATACCACGCCGTCCAGCCCGCAGGCCGCGGCGTTTTGTGCGTAGCTTATCACAGTGTCATTCATGCTGCTGTCTATAAGCAGTTCATTTTTCAGCATCTGCGGCGTTGTGGAGGTGAGCTGTGTCACGGCAATGAGCAGCGGGCGTGTTCCGTTTGATCTTGTCAGGCCGGCAAGCGCAGCGCGCATCATCTCCGAGCCGCCGGCAGCATGGAGGTTGCACATATCCACATCCAGTCCCGAGAGCACCCTCATTGCTTTGCCGACAGTATTGGGAATATCATGCAGCTTCAAATCAAGAAAAATCTTATGACCGCGGTTTTTTATCTCGCGCACTATTTCAGGCCCCTCGGCATAGAAAAGCTCCATGCCAATCTTTACGAAGGGCTTATTGCCAGTAAAGAGACTAAGAAAGTCCAGCGTCTCATTTCTTCCGGCAAAATCACAGGCAATTATAACATCTTTTCCCATATTCAATGCGCCTTTCCTATTATTTCTCTGAGGCTGCCGATGCCATAACTGTCCATGACATGCGGCAGGCTCTCGATTATGTCTTTACACACATACGGCTGAACAAGATTTGCTGCTCCAACCTCAACAGCGCTTGCGCCGGCGAGCATCATTTCGATTACATCCTCTGCGCCGGAGATGCCGCCGACTCCGATCAGCGGGACGCTTACCGCCTCATAGACCTGATACACCGCGCGCAGTGCGACAGGGAAGATTGCAGGTCCCGAAAAGCCACCCATTTTGTTGGCGATTACAGGCTTTTGGCGGCGCAGGTCAATTCGCATACCCAGCAGTGTGTTGATAAGGCAGATTCCGTCTGCTCCCGCGTTCTCACAGGCGCGGGCAATTTCCGTGATGTCCGTGACATTGGGTGAGAGCTTGACAAAAAGCGGCTTCGTCGTGACCTTGCGCACCGCTGTTACGACTTCCCGAGCGGAGTCCGGGGCTGCGGCGAAATTCATGCCTCCACAGTGCAGGTTGGGGCAGCTTATGTTCAGTTCGATTATGCCTATCTGCTCCTGCCTGTCGGCCAGCGCGCAGCAGTAGGTAAACTCCTCTACGGAAAAGCCGCCGATATTAGCAATCACTTTTTTATGAAATACCTTGCTGAGCTCCGGCAGCTCATGAGCTATTACATGTTCAATACCTGGATTTTGTAATCCAACAGAATTTATCATGCCGGCTGTGCACTCAGCTATTCTCGGCGTTGGGTTGCCGAAGCGCGGCTCGCGTGTCGTACCCTTAAGGGCAATGGAGCCTAAAATATTCAAATCATACAGCTCTGAAAACTCATGGCCGAAACCAAAGGTGCCGCTGGCAGGGATGACGGGGTTGTCCAGATCAAGACCGGCAAGGTTTACTCGTGTGTCGGCCATAAGATTTCTCCTTTCTCAAGCACAGGGCCGTCCCTGCATATTCTTTTGCTGCCGGTGAGAGTTTTGCAGGAGCAGCCCATGCATGCTCCGAAGCCGCAGCCCATGCGTTCTTCGAAGCTGAACTGGCCATCCGTATTCACCGCGGAGTTTACCGCCTCGAGCATTGGCATGGGCCCGCAGGCGTAAAAATAGCTGTACTCAAGAGCCTCCATCGCTTTGGTGACGAAGCCGCGGACTCCTGCGCTGCCATCCACTGTTGCAAGAAGTACCTGCGCGCCGGCGGATGCGAACTCATCGATATAATAGGATTCCTCCGCGCTGTTGAAGCCCAGCGCAACAATTACGCTTTTGCCCTGAGCGACAAGCTCGCGGCAGAGACCATACATAGGCGCGGCGCCGACTCCGCCGCCGATAAGCAGGGGAGAAGTACCGCTTTTAGAGACGTCAAAGCCGTTGCCGAGGCCGACAAGCATGTCAAGCTTTTCACCTGCGCGCATTGCGGCAAGCTGTCGTGTACCGGCACCGACAGTTTTGTATATCAGTGTTACCGATTCATGGTCGTAGCAGCACACAGATATCGGCCGGCGCAGGAATTTACCATCGAGCCTTATATTGACAAATTGTCCCTGTGCACTCATGGCCGCGGTGCTGCCGAGCAGATGAAGGCGGTATATGTCACGTGCTATGAGCCGGTTTTCAGTTATTTCAAAAATTTCCTGTGTCATCTTCAGCTCCTCAAATCGTGGAGACTCTCATGGTTGTTTCCTCAAGGACATCCAGCACAGCCTTGACCGTATCGAGCGCTGTGAAGGTGGTGACGTTGTTTTCCGAGGCGCACTGCCGTATCTGATAACCGTCAGAGAACACGCCGGAGGAGCTTACGTCGCGGGTGTTGATGATATAGCTTACATAGCCCTGACGTATGGAGTCGAGAATTTCCTCGCTTCCCTCGCTTATCTTTTTGCGTATGCGCGTGCGTATTCCGTGCTGCTTCAGAAATTCCGCCGTGCCGCGCGTGGCCTCGATATTAAAGCCCATATCGTAGAACCGGCGTATAAGCGGTAGGGCCTCCTCTTTGTCGGCGTCGGCAATGGTCACGAAGATTGTGCCGTAATTGACCAGATTGGTGCCGCTGGCCTGAAGGGCCTTGTAAAGCGCGCGCGTAATCTTGTCGTCATAGCCGATGGCCTCGCCTGTGGACTTCATCTCGGGCGAGAGGTAAGCGTCCAGTCCTCTGAGCTTGGAGAAGGAGAAGGCGGGAGCTTTGACATACCAGCGTTCGCGCTCTGGCTGATAGAGCTTGTCGAAGCCCAGCTCCTTGAGCTTTGTGCCAAGAATAACCAACGTTCCAATATCGGCGAGGTTGCAGCCGGAGGCCTTTGAAAGAAAGGGCACGGTACGCGAGGAACGTGGATTGACCTCTATGACGTACACATCATCATTTTTATCAACGATAAACTGAATATTGTACAGTCCGACAATTCCGATTCCAAGACCAAGGCGCTTTGTATAGTCGAGTATGGTGTCCTTGACCTTATGAGACAGACTGAAGGAGGGATAAACGCTTATTGAGTCGCCGGAGTGAACGCCGGTGCGCTCCACAAGCTCCATGATGCCGGGCACAAACACATCTGTGCCGTCGCACACAGCGTCAACCTCAACCTCCTTGCCGACTATATATCGGTCAACAAGCACGGGGCGATCCTTATCGATTTCAACCGCGTTTTTCAGGTAATAGCGCAGCATTTCCTCATTGGCGACTATCTGCATTGCGCGTCCGCCAAGCACAAAGCTCGGGCGCACGAGAACGGGATAGCCTATCTCTGCCGCGGCGCGCACGCCGTCCTCAAGATTGGTGACCGCCCGTCCCATGGGCTGGGGGATGTTCAGCTCAAGCAGCACTTTTTCAAAGCTGTCGCGGTTTTCTGCCTTGTCTATGGCCTCAACATCCGTGCCGATTATACGCACGCCGCGCTCACGCAGGGGCTCTGCCAGATTTATTGCAGTCTGTCCTCCGAGGGAGGCTATGACCCCGTATGGCTTTTCAAGCTCTATGATGTTCATAACATCTTCCACAGTCAGAGGCTCGAAGTAAAGCTTGTCGCTGCACGTGTAGTCAGTTGAGACTGTTTCGGGATTGTTATTTATTATTATCGCCTCAGCGCCGGAGGCCTTTATGGTCATAACGGCATGGACCGAGGAGTAGTCGAACTCCACGCCCTGACCTATTCGTATCGGGCCGGAGCCGAGAACGATTATCTTTTTCTTGTCTGAAACGATGGACTCATTCTCGTCGGCATAGGTGGAGTAGAAGTAGGGGATATAGCTTTCAAACTCGCTGGCGCAGGTGTCTATCATCTTGTAAACCGGCATGATTTTGTTTTCACGCCGGAGGTTGAAAACGGTCAGCTCGTCGGTTTCCCATAGCTTGGCGATATATTTGTCGCTGAAGCCGTATTTTTTGCCGAGGCGCAGGGCGTCAAGGTCAAATTTCCTGTCGCCAAGCTCGCGCTCAAGCTCGATAATGTGGCGTATCTTCTCAATAAAGAAAATGTCTATCTGAGTAACGTCGCAGATTTTGCCGATGTCCGCTCCGTGGTAAATAAGCTCGGCCACGGCGTAAAGACGGTCGTCCGTACCTTTTTTAATATAGCTCATCAGCTCGTCGTAAGTCCAGTCATCAAACTTGGACGAGTAGATGTGACACACACCTGTCTCAAGCGAGCGCACAGCCTTGAGCATGCTCTCCTCAATGGTGCGTCCTATGGCCATAACCTCACCGGTAGCTTTCATCTGTGTGGACAGAGTATTGTTAGCGTCAATAAATTTGTCAAAGGGGAAGCGCGGCATCTTCATGACCACGTAGTCCAGAGACGGCTCAAAGCTGGCGGGAGTGTTGGCGATGCGTATCTCGTCAAGGGTCATGCCTACGGCGATTTTCGCTGACACGCGCGCTATCGGGTAGCCGCTGGCCTTGCTGGCAAGCGCGGAAGAACGCGAAACACGTGGATTGACCTCTATGACGTAGTAGTCAAAGGACTGCGGGTCGAGCGCAAACTGCACGTTGCAGCCGCCCTCAATTTTCAGTGCGCGGATTATACGCAGTGCGCTGTCTCGCAGGAGATGGTACTCCTTATTTGTAAGCGTCTGGCTTGGGGCCACTACTATGGAGTCGCCCGTGTGTATTCCTACGGGGTCGAGATTTTCCATGTTGCATATGGTTATTGCCGTGTCATTCGAATCGCGCATGACCTCGTACTCAATTTCCTTGTAGCCTTTTATGCTTTTTTCAACAAGAACCTCATGCACCGGAGAGAGCTTGAGCGCGTTTTTCATTAGCTCCCGCATTTCGTTTTCGTCGTCTGCAAAGCCGCCTCCGGTACCTCCGAGAGTGAACGCAGGACGCAGAACCACGGGATAGCCTATATCCTTTGCGGCCGCGAGTCCCTCCTCAATGGAGTTTACGGTCATGGAGGGGAGTACAGGCTCGCCGAGCTGCTGGCAAAGCTGCTTGAACAGCTCGCGGTCCTCTGCCATCTCAATACTCTGGCTTGTTGTGCCGAGCAGGCGGGTCTGGCACTCACGCAAAACACCCTTTTTCTCAAGCTGCATGGCAATGTTCAACCCAGTTTGACCACCAATCCCGGGAACTATGGCGTCAGGGCGCTCATAGCGGATTATTTTTGCCACATACTCAAGTGTCAGCGGCTCCATATATATCTTGTCGGCCACGGTTTTGTCGGTCATGATTGTCGCGGGATTGGAGTTGACAAGAATTACCTCGTAGCCCTCCTCCCTGAGCGCGAGGCAGGCCTGTGTGCCGGCGTAGTCAAACTCGGCGGCCTGACCGATAATAATTGGACCGGAGCCAATCACCATGACCTTGCTTATGTCAGTTCTCTTTGGCATTTTCCTTAGCCCTCCTCATGCTGTCAATGAACATATCAAAAAGATATCCGCTGTCCTGCGGCCCCGGCGCGCTCTCGGGATGGTATTGAACGCTGAAAATTTCCTCCTCGCGGCTCATCAGTCCCTCAACTGTGTTGTCGAGTACGTTTATATGCGTCAGCTCCAGGCCTGTGCCGGCGAGAGAATCTGCATTTACAGCATAGCTGTGGTTCTGGCTGGTTATCTCTATCTTGCCATTGAGCAGATTTTTCACAGGGTGATTGCCGCCTCTGTGTCCAAACTTCAGCTTATAGGTTTTCGCGCCGCAGGCCAGGGCAATCATCTGGTGTCCCAAGCATATTCCAAAGATAGGGAACTTACCGCGAAGCTGCTTCACAAGCTTAATCACAGGCTCCACATCCTCGGGGTTTCCGGGGCCGTTGGAGAGGAACACTCCGTCAGGCGACATTTGCTCAATGGTTTCGGCAGGCGTGTCATAGGGCACTACGGTGACATTGCACCGGAGAGAGTTGAGCTTACGCACGATATTGAGCTTTATCCCGCAGTCCACGGCCACGACATTATACTTGTGGTTGGGTGTGCGTGAATACCAGCGCTTACGGCAGCTTACACGGCTTACAGCATCATGTGGAACGGGAGTGGAACGGATTATTTCAAGTGCCTTGTCAATCGGTGTATCGGGAGCAGTAATCAGAACACGACGGCTGCCACGGTCTCGTATACTCCGTGTGAGCTTTCGTGTGTCGATTCCATCGATGCCGGGAATATGATTTTCCTCAAGTATCTCGCCAAGAGTTTTTGTGAATCGGAAATTGGACGGCGAGTCGTTATATTCGCCAACTATCAGCGCGCCTATCGTGGGGGTTTTAGTCTCGTAGTCGTCGTCGGTGACGCCGTAATTGCCGATAAGAGGATAGGTCATCACAACAGCCTGATAGGTGTATGACGGATCAGATACAACCTCTTGATAGCCTACCATGGAGGTGTTAAAAACAATCTCACATACCTTGTCGCATACTTCGCCGAACGCGCTGCCATAGTATTCGCTCCCGTCCTCTAACACGAGCTTTCTGTTTATCTGTCTTGCCATACAACTTCTCCCTTCACCGCGGTGTATATTACCCTGCCGTAAACCTCCATGCCGTCAAAAGGCGTAGCCTTTCCCATAGAAAGGAAGCTTTGGCTGTCTACTTCGAATTTTTTGTTTAAATCAACTACACAGAAATCTGCCTCATCTCCGATATCGAGACCGCCGGGTAATCCAAATCGACGGCGCGGATTTATGCACATGAGCTCAATGAGCTTTTCAAGGCTTATCTCTCCTGTGCGCACAAGACCGGTGTAGAGTACCGGAAATGCCGCTTCCAGCCCGCTGACACCCATCAGACTGCCGCGCAGTCCGAGGCTTTTTTCCTCAGTGGAGTGCGGAGCGTGGTCGGTGGCTATCATATCTATAGTACCGTCCTTTATTCCTTCCAGCAATGCAAGCCTGTCTGCCTCGCTCCTGACCGGCGGATTCATCTTAAAACGACCTTCATCTTTAAGCATCATATCATTTAAAAACAGGTAGTGCGGCGCCGTCTCGCAGCTTACGTCCAGCCCCTCGGTCTTGGCACGGCGTATAAGCTCCACACTCTCCTTGGTTGAAACATGGCACATGTGATATGAACAGCCGGTTTCACGCACGAGGCGTAAATCCCGCTCAAGCTGATGCCATTCACTTTCACTGCAAATGCCTGGCAGGCTATGCTGTTCGGCAAAATGCCCATCGTGGATGCAGCCTCCGTGAAGCAGAGCCTCATCCTCACAGTGAGCGGCGATTATTTTTCCAAGGGATTTTGACTTGAGCATAGCGCGATGCATGAGCTCGTCTCCCTGAACACCCTTGCCGTCATCGGAGAAGGCAACCGTCAGCGGAGCAAGCGCGTCCATATCGGACAGCTCACGTCCTTTTTCTCCGCGGCTTATTGTTCCGTATGGCATGACGCGAACTGCGGCATCATTTTCGATTATCTGGAGCTGCACGGACAGATTTTCAATACAGTCCGGCGCAGGGGAGAGATTAGGCATTGTGCATACTACAGTATATCCGCCTCTTGCGGCGGCGAGAGTTCCGGTACGAATAGTCTCTTTATAAGAAAACCCCGGCTCACGCAGATGCACATGCACATCCGCGAAGCCGGGCAATATATAGCAGC
This sequence comes from uncultured Eubacteriales bacterium, assembly GCA_949744025.1. Taxonomy (GTDB): domain Bacteria; phylum Bacillota; class Clostridia; order Oscillospirales; family Oscillospiraceae; genus JAMPGF01. Next base: position 502 of record CATJWA010000192.1, on the reverse strand, counting down.
CGTCGAATTTTTCAATGGCGTGACAGTCGCGGGAAGTATCCGCGACTAACTTACCGTCAATAAACAAAGGGCCGTCGGAAAAATGTCCGGCGCAGTATTTTTTCGCTCCGTAAATTCCTGTCATTCTTTGTCCCCCGTATAAAAACACAGTTAATCTTTAATCTTATATATTATATCAGTCTGAAATACTAAAGTCAACATTACATGAAAGACCGTAGAAAAAATTTCCGTAGGATTTATTTGCCGCCACAGGAATAAAAAAGCAGAAAAAAATATGAAAGTTCGGGTACAATATACTGCGTAAGCACGCTGCAAAAGCGTCGGCGGCTTACAAAATTTACATTCCAGGCAAGCGAATAGAACGCGAAAGCGTGCAGAAGCTATAGTCGGGAATGACCCAAATAAAAAAGCAAAGGAGATGTATCTCAAATGGCAAAGAGCAGCAACAGCATCATGAACCCCAACGCTCGTGACGCTATGGACCGCTTTAAGATGGAAGCTG